>DATEAK010000367.1:0-4513 GCA_035288405.1 bacterium
ATGTGGGCAAACGCTTTGAGGCCTATGGCTGGCATGTTCTGAAGGTCTCCGATGGAAACAATCTGGAAGCCATTGAACGCGCGATTGAAGCGGCCCGTGCGGAACCCTCCAGGCCGTCGTTGGTCATGATCACGACCCATATCGCCTACGGAAGTCCCCACAAGCAGGACAGCGCCGATGCCCATGGTTCCCCTCTGGGAGCCGAGGAGGTGAAGCTGACCAAACAAAATCTGGGATGGCCGGTCGAACCTCCCTTCCTGGTACCGGAAGAGGCTCTAGCCGTATTTCGCCGGTGCGTCGAGCGCGGGGAGAACCTGGAAGCGCAGTGGAAATCTTGTTTTGAAAACTACGTACAGGAGCACCCCGCTCTCGCCGGCGAGTGGCGCCGTCTGCAGAGCGGAAATCTCCCCGAAGGCTGGGAAGACTCTCTGCCGGCTTTTCTTCCGGAACAGGGTTCCCTTGCCACCCGCCAGGCCTCCGGGAAAATTCTCAACGCCGTAGCGCCTGTCTTGCCTACGTTGATCGGAGGGTCAGCGGACCTGGCCCCTTCCACGGAGACTCTCATCAAGGGAGGGGAAGACGTGAGCGCGCAGAATTTCTCCGCGCGAAATCTGCGCTTTGGGGTGCGGGAGCACGGCATGGGCGCGATCCTGAATGGGATGGCACTCTACGGGGGGTTGATTCCTTACGGCGGCACCTTCCTTATCTTTGCCGACTACATGCGCCCGTCGATCCGCCTGGCGGCCATGATGGGACTGCGCGTCATTTACGTGTTTACCCACGACAGCATTGGTTTGGGCGAAGACGGCCCCACTCACCAGCCCGTGGAGCATCTCGCCTCCCTGCGAGCGATCCCGAACTTGAATGTCATCCGGCCTGGAGACGCTGGGGAAGTCCCCGCAGCCTGGAAGGAAGCATTGACCCGTAAATCAGGTCCGACCGCGCTGGTTCTGACTCGGCAGAAGCTCCCCATCATCGACCGCAAGCGGTTTGGAGCTGCGGAGAATCTGTCCCGGGGTGCCTACATCCTGGCCAAGGAGAGAGGCTTGGCACCCGAGCTGATCTTCATTGCCACCGGCTCGGAAGTTCATGTGGCGCTGGAAGCCTGGGAAGCACTAAGTCAGGAAGGAGTCGCCGCCCGTCTAGTCAACATGCCTTGCCGGGAGCTTTTCGAAAAGCAGTCCGAAAGCTATCGGGAAGAGGTGCTGCCCAAAGCGGTAAAAATCCGCCTCGTCGTGGAAGCGGCTTCTCCTCTGGGGTGGGAGCGCTACGCAGGGGATCAGGGAGAGATTCTGGGCATCGATCGATTCGGCGCCTCGGCTCCTTACGAGATCCTCATGAAGGAATACGGATTTACTACTGCCAACGTGGTGCGGCGGGCGAAGTCTCTCCTGGGACGGTAAAAGGCCTTTCAAACTCGCCGGACTGTTCAAGCCGTCCGATACTGTCGTCCTCGCACCTTTTTATTTCTCGAATTGAATTCCTGTGCACAGTTCGGACAAAAGCCATGGGTAAACTCCGCTTCGGAGTGTTCTTGAATGAGAGCGCCCATCCACCAGCCGACCGCGCCGCCGATAGTGAGACCGACAAATGAAAGGAGCTGTTTCATATATTCCTCGGTCGGGCTTGGAGAGGGCTACGATACATCTACATTGCTTAAAAGTCGAGCCGGGATTCCTCATCGCGCAAAGGTGCGTTTTCCCCAGGTTTCTCTTCCGTCTGCGCCCTCAGACGGCGAATCCTCTTTGACTTTGAGAAGTGTATCTTCTAAGATACGAGCAATTTCCACAAGCTATTTGTAATTGAAGGGATGCCACGAAGGAATCGCTTCGAGGCGTGAACCTGTTGCTCCCAGATAGGTACAATGTGACAGGTTGCTCTTCTCTCGCTCCTTATACTCAATTGACTCCGGAGGCATCGAGATCTTTATCCATCAAGGAGGATTCAGAATGAGGAAGTTTTTCGTTCTATGTGGGGCCATTCTTCTGGTGTGGTGTTGGGGAGTGCAGCAAACGTTCGCGGCCGTTTCCCCGGTGTTGTCCCGGGTGATCGAAGGGGCAAAACGAGAAGGGCGGGTGTCGGTGACGCTACACCCGAGTCTCGCGGGGAGGGGAGTTGAGCGCCTCAGGCGAAGTGTGGCGGAAAAGTACGGCGTGGATCTTCAAATCGACTATACGCCGGTGACATCCTATCCCGAGCATCTTGCCAAGGCCATCACTGAACACAAGATGGGGGCGGCACCCTCAAACGACCTCATGATTCTCTCCGATGGGACCCTTGTCAAGGCTGTCGCTGCGGGAATCACGGAGAAGATCGATTGGAAACCTCTTCTCGCCGAAGGGACTCCAGCTCAGGTGATCCAGTTCGATGGGAATGCCGTTTCCGAGCACACAAATCACTACGGCATTGTTTACAATCCGACGGTCATCTCCCCTCGGGAGGCTCCCAGCTCTCTGAAGGATCTGGCCAATCCGAAGTGGCGAGGGAAGGTTGTCATCCATCCCTATACAACTATTTGGCTTAACTTTGCCTATGTCCTGGGCATCGATAAGACCCTGTCCACATTGCGCGAGATTATGAAAAATGAGCCAGTGGTAGACACTTACCCACGCGGCTTGACCCGCTATATGGCCGGGGAGTACCCGATTCTTTTGACGGCCAGCAGCTTTTATTGGGAGGCAAAAAAGAAGGGAGTCCCTGGCCAGTGGGTCTCTCCCGAGACTTCCTTGTCTACGGTTCATGCCGTTTATGTTTCGAAAGGGGCTCGGCACCCGAACGCCGCAAAGCTCTTAGCCGTCCTCCTGGCGAGCCCGGAAGGGAATAAACTTATGCTTGAGGAAGCCGGTGCGGGCAGCGTGTTTTATCCCGGCAACTTTGAGCACGATATCGACCAGGCGGACCGCAAACTGGGGCTTAAGGTTTATACCATACAGCAGGTGCCGGGTTTGCTGGACTTCATGGTTTCGGAAAAGGGCGGCCAGACGGAGCGGGAGATCGGGCAGATCCTGAAGGGGCGCTAATCAGCCTCACGCCAAGGGCTGAGAGCTAAGTGCTAAGCGCAGGGCAGCCCCGGTCTTCAGGATTGGAATTCTTTTCCTCGAGGAGGATTCAGGATGCGGAAGGTTTTCTTCGTGTGTGGGGCGATTCTTCTGGCGTGGTGTTGGGGAGGGGCGCAGGCATTTGGGGCTGTTTCTCCGGCCCTGTCCCGGGTTATCGAGGGGGCAAAAAAGGAAGGGCGAGTGGCGATGATACTCCATTCTACCCTTTACGGCAAGGGGATCGAGCGTCTTCGGCGAAGTGTGGCGGAAAAGTACGGGGTGGATCTGCAAATCGATTATACCCCGTCGGGTTCTTACCCCGTAACGCTTGCCAAGGCCATCACTGAATACAAGACAGGAGGAGCACCCTCAAACGATCTCCTGGTTCTCGCCGATGCGAGCCTTGCCAAAGCTACTGCTGCAGGAATCACGGAAAAGGTGGATTGGAAACCTCTCCTTGCCGAAGGGACTCCGCCTCAGGTAATCCAGTTTGATGGGAATGCCCTCTCTACGCACACAAACCACTACGGACTCGTTTTTAATCCAAGTGTGATTTCCCCCCAGGAGGCTCCCAAATCTCTCAAGGATCTGGCCAATCCGAAGTGGCGAGGCAAGATCGTCATGTATCCCTATACCTCCACTTACCTTGGATACTCCTTTATCCTGAGCATCGATAAGACCCTGTCCACGTTACGGGAGATTATAAAAAACGCTCCTGTGGTGGATGTTTATGCGACCGGTTTGACCCGCTATATGTCCGGCGAGTACCCGATTCTTCTCACCGCCAGCAGCTTTTTTTGGGAGGCGAAGAGGAAGGGAGTGCCGGCGCAGTGGGTTTCTCCGGACATTTCCCTGAATACAATTCACGCCTCTTTTGTGACCAAGAGCGCACGGCATCCCAATGCGGCGAAACTCGTAGCCGTGTATCTGGCCAGTCCCGATGGCCATAAACTCATGTATGAAGAAGCGGGGGCGGGCAGCGTGTTTTATCCAGGCAACTTTGAGCATGATATCGATAAGGAAGACCGTCAGCTGGGACTCAAGGTATATCACATGCAGCAGGTGCCGGGTTTGCTTGATTACATGCTTTCGGAAAAGGGCGCCCCGACGGAGCGCGAGATTGGGCAAATCCTGAAGGGCCCGTGAGAGTCAAGTTCCAGGAGCACTTCATCGTTAGAAAGGCTACTGGTATCTGCACACGCGTCCGACACGCCCCTGAGCTGCCTCTTCCCATTCCGGCAGATAGGCATTCATGAGGCTCTTAAACAATTTCCCATGGTTCGGTACGCGGAGGTGAAGAAGCTCGTGGACGATGACAACCTCCCGGAAAGGGGCATCCTCCCGAAGCAGATCAGCGCTGAAGCAGATCCGCCCCGCGAGCGAGCAGGACGCCCACTTCTTCCCCATCCGTTGGACCTGGACTCGTGTCGGTTGAACCCCGATCCTGGCGGCCCAGCGGCGGACCTCGGCCTTGA
>DATEAK010000368.1:0-2646 GCA_035288405.1 bacterium
GGTTTCTTTTCGTTCCATGATAATCTCGCTCCCTTGTAGGAAAACTGCGCTTCCTCACCCCGCAAAGTCGGGCGAGTTCTCCTTTTGGATAATCATGTTTGACAGATACTCTTTGAACGGACGGAAGCTCATGGCGATCCACTTGACTTCCTGGTCGGGATCCAGGTTGAAGTGCTGATGCTCGACTCTACCGGGCTTGATCGGAAGCATGATGAGATCTCCCGCTTCCCAGTCCACCCGTTTCCCGTCCACAATGCTGTAGCCCTTTCCCTCCAGAACGAAAATTACCGTTCCTCCCTGATGGACGTGCTTCCCGCCCTGTGTTCGGACCCGGTTGACGAAGACGTTCCACCCCTGGAGAACTGCATCTTCGCCGACCCCGTCCAGCAGGTACCACTTGAGCAGACCATGCCGGTTCTGCTCCCAGGAACGTTCCTCGGAACGGATCAACAGCTTGCCCGAGTTCTGCCGTCGGTGAAATTCCTGATGGTGTTCCAAAGACCGGTCGTATACGGTTTGTGGATCCTGCATGTTCTCTTCTCCTTCCGGCACACCCATAAACTCAGAGTCCCTTCAGGACCAGTCGGTCCCAGGTTTTTGACACCTCGTTCCCTCCAGGCTTGGTCGATTCGTACTCGTGCTCCATGGTCCGGATCGCCTTGCGCTTCCCCGCCATGCGTTTTGGCCAGTCCTTAAAGTTGACCGACAGGTCGGAGAGCTTTGGATGAATCGGGAACGTGCCGGTCACCGCAACGTATTCTCTTTGGCCTTCCTCGCTCATCAACCAGTTCACGTAGATCCGCACTGCATTCGGGTGAGGCGTGTCCTTCATGGCCCCCATGAGTCCACCCGTTGTCGTGGGTACCGGGTCGAGGGCCACCCACTCCACCGGAGCCCCTTGCTTTTGATCCTGGAAGACCTGGAAGTCACCCGCGGTGATGAGAAGGGGGTACTCGCCCGCTTCAAGGAGTCGCAAGGAAGCGTCATGTCCCTCCTTCCTGTATTGCAGGCCGTTCTCCACGAGCTTCTCAAGAAACTTGGTTGCCTTCTCTGCTCCCCAGGCAAACCACAGAGGGGTGAAGGTAACTGAGCGGCTGATGCTGTTGACTGCCACTTTCCCTTTCCACTTCGGTTGCAACAGATCCTCCCAAGAGGTCGGCACCTCGTTCTTGGGAACCAGGTTCGTGTTGTAAGCCAGGCTGAAGTAGCGGGTGAAAGGACCGGCAATGTACTTTCCCCGCAGCTTCTCGTCCTTGGAATAGGAATTCCAGACTGGCAGGTTGCTCAGATCCATGAGCACGCCGGCGTCCGCGTATGCGGCGGTGCTCCCGCCAATGGCCATCACCAGATCCGTAATCGCCTTGCCCTGCTTCGCCGCAAACAGCACTTTCTCAAAGCGGACGACGGTCGGCGCCTTGACATATTCCACGCTGATGAACGGATACCTCTGGTTGAAAGGCCGGTGGATGGCGCTCGCCTCCTGGGGAGTGTCGATTCCATAGACCACGACCTTCCCTTCCCGCTTGGCTCCCTCGATCCAGGCCTGGGGAACCTGCAGCTCTTTGGGAACCTCCGCTGCCCGGCCAAAGGTCTCTACCCCCATGAGCATTCCAATCAACACCAGAAATCCCGCGATTCGAACCGGCAATCCCAGATGGATCATTTTCCCTCCTGAAAAACTTCTTTTGCCAAACTAGAGCCCCCCCAGGGCCACCCTTCGCCAAAGTTTCATTCCCGGATGATCGTTTCCCCACTCCATCTCGTTCTCTGCCGTCCGCACGGCCTGCTTCTTCCCTTTGATGCGCTGGGCCAAGTCGGGAAAATTGAAGCTCTTGCTCTGCAGATTGGGATGAACCGGGTTGGCTCCCGTGATCTGGGCATAGATTTCCTGCCCTTCGTTGCTCAGAATCCAGTTTACATAGAGCTTGGCGGCAAAGGGATGGGCCGCCTTCTTTAGAATAACGATATTCCCCAACCCTACAGGCAGAGGATCAAGGGCAAGAAAGTCCACAGGGACTCCCCGCTTGACGGCCTCGTAGACGTTGTACTCGGAAAGCGGTATGCCGATCTTGAACTCGCCCGCAGCCAGCAACATGGGCGCCGCGTCAGCCCCCTCGGTGCGGAACTGGGCCTTATTCCTGACAAAGCCCTCCATGAGCTTGGTAGTTCGCTCGGGACCCAGACTATGCCACAGGGGATTGAGCCAGACGCCGGCTGCAATACTGTTAAACGCCACCTGGCCGCTCCATTTGGGGTCCAGCAGGTCTTCCCAGGTTTTCGGAAGATCCTGCTTGGAAACCAGTTTCGTGTTGTAGGCCAGGCTGTAGTAGCGCTTGCGGAAGCCGATGGACGCTGTGCCGTACTTTAACTCTTTGGGGTAAATCCCCCAGATAGGGAGATCGGTCAACTCGGCCAGGGCCTGGGCATCCAGGTAATTCTTCAGAGCTCCGCCGATCGCGATGAGGACATCCGTGATGGGCGCCCCCTGGCGGGCGGTTTGAAGAACCTTCTGGTAGCGCACGTCGGTGGAAGCTAATGTGTAATCGACCTTCACGAATGGGTATCTCTGGTTAAACGCCTTGAGGATCTCCGTGTGCTCCCGGAGAGTATCCGTGGAATACACGACAAGTTTCCCCTCGGCCTTGG
>DATEAK010000369.1:0-3262 GCA_035288405.1 bacterium
GCCCTCTTGCGGCTCTCCGGGACGAAACCGGCGGACGTACAGGGAAGTTTCCAGGTAGCGCCGCAAGGAAGCTTTCAGCGCCCCCGTGCCGTGGCCGTGGATCAAATAGACCTGGGAAAGATTCCTCAGCATGGCCTGGTCCAGATACTTCTCCGCCTCATCGAGAGCTTCGTCGACTCGGAGTCCTCTCAAATCGCAGGTGTTCTCGGAACGGGGAAGGTGGACCGCAATCTCATCAACGGATTCAGGCCGGTCTCTCCTTGCAGTGGAACCACGGGGGAATCCAGTTGCCTTCGGTGAACTCGAAGAAGCACCGCGGGCACGCCAGGGCCGTAGATTGTCTGAGGCCACCGTCATCTTCACCTGCCCCACCTGCACCTGTACCCGGCTGGTCTGGGAGGGATCATCCAAAAGGACCCCTTTTTGTCCCAGAGAAATCACCTCCACCTCTTCTCCCGGACGGCAGGGCAACGGAGTCTTCTCCTCAGGCGTCTGTGGCGGAAGAAGATCCTTCATCACCTCCTGGATCCCGGTCCGGACCTGGTTTTCCAGACGGGCCGTGGACTGTTTGGCCTCCCGCAGATGTTCAACGCGCCTGTCCTTCTTCGCCTCCTCCAGGAGGGTCTCGATTTGCCCTTTGGCAGTGGAGACCAGGGAGGTAATATCCCGCAAAGAGCGGGTGAGAATTTCTCTCTTTTCTTCTTTTAGATTGGCGAGCCTCTCGTGATATTCCCCTTGCAGGTTCTGCGCTTCCCTTCTGAGCCGTTCCAGGAGCTGTTGCTCATCGGACAGAGCCAAACGTTTCTTCTCCAGATCCTCCAGAAGGACATCCAGACTGGCTCGTTCCTCGCCCAGGAGATCCTTGGCTCTTTCGTATGCTTCGGCAGGAAGACCCAATCTGCGAGCGATCTCCATCCCGTAGCTGCGGCCGGGGATGCCCAGTTCCAAACGATAGGTCGGGCGAAGATCCGTCGTGTCAAACTCCATCCCGGCGTTGGCAAAGCGAGGGTCCTGAATGGGGAGAGCCTTGAGCTGCCCATAGTGAGTGGTGGCGATGACCAAGGCACCCCGATCCACGAGCTGCTCCAGAATGGCCTGGGCCAGGGAAGCCCCCTCATGGGGATCTGTGGAAGTGGCTACCTCATCCAGAAGAACCAGTGCCCGCGGACCCGCGTTATGCAGGATCTCGGTCATGTTAAGCAGGTGTGCGGAGAAAGTGGACAGGCTGCTCTCGATGCTTTGCTGGTCCCCGATATCGGCGTAGATCCCAGAGAAGACGGCCATCTCGGAATCAGGAGCCGCCGGCAGGTGGAGACCGGCCCGGACCATGAGCGCGCAGAGCCCCATGGTCTTCAGTGTGATCGTCTTACCGCCCGCATTGGGACCCGTGATGATCAAGGCCTGGAAATCCCGGCCCAGGCAAAGGACGTTGGACACCACCTCCTCTCGCGTTAAAGCGAGCAAGGGGTGGCGGACGTCCAGGAGTCTCACCCGCCCGCGCACGTTCACAGCCGGGGCATAGCCTTTCAGCAAACGGCTGAGCTGAGCCTTGCTGTTCACAAGATCCACCCGGGCCAAGATTTGCAGATCGGTCGAGATTTCGGCGGCATGATCGGCCACCAGAGCAGAAAGCTCCTTCAGAATCCGATACTCCTCGCGCTCCATTTCCAGCTCGGCCATCTTCAGCTGGTTATTACGCTCGACCAGTCTCTGAGGCTCGATAAAGACCGTAGCTCCACTCAGAGAAGAATCGTGCACAATTCCCGCCACCCGGCTGCGGGCCTCGGCCTTCACCGGAATCACGTAGCGGTTGGCCCGGATGGTGTAATAGTTGTCCTGGAGCTCCTGCGCATACGATGGATCAGTTAGAATGGACTCCAGATGGTCTTTGATCTGCTGATGGAAGAGACGGACCTGCCGGCGCAGGGAACGGAGCAATGGGCTGGCGTCGTCGGAGAGGCTCCCGCTCGCATCGAAGCTCTGCGAAATTTCCTCGGCCATGTCATCGAGATCCGCCAGAGACTGGGTAAGACGGCAAAGAAGCGGCGCCCTCCCTCTCCTCTGTTGAAAAAAGGACTTCAAGCGAGCGCTTGCCCGCAAAGTTTCCCCTACGGCGATGAGATCCTTGGACTCCAGGACCGCTTCCTTGACGGCCCGCTCAAGAACTTCTCTCAAATCGCCAATGCCCGCCAGAGGAAGATTGTCTTCCTCCTCCAACAGTTCTTTACACTCTGTGGTTTCCTGGAGACTCTCGAGGATCACGGTTTCGTCCTCCGCCGGCGCGAGGTTACGGCAGAGTTCTTTGCCCACAGCCGAGGTCGCGAGTTCGGCCAACCTCTCCTTGAGCTTTGGCCACTCCAGAGACTCCCAGGATCTTTCCTGCAATGTCCGGGTCATCGGATCCATCCCCTTGAAACAAACGCTCCCAAGTTCCGGGACACCCACGAGGGCAACCCCTTGATGATCCATCAAACGATTGGATCGAGCGGAACGTAGTGTATCTTATCACGAGGTGACGTTTATAGACTCAGACCTCTACCCCTCATCCAACTTCCGCCTTGACATAACCTCAAAACGGAATAGCATTTAACGGTTTAGATGGATCGTGACGATTAAGCCCGGCAGAACTTGATGAGAAGAAGGAATTATGGCGAAGCGCAGTGAAAATAAGAAGAATAACAAAAAAAACAGGCGGTTTTCGCCGACCTGGACCTGGGTTGGGGCGATCCTGATCGTCGCCGCCTTGAGCGGAATTGCCACCGCCCTGTCCTTGGGTCAACTCAAGACCGGCCTTCCGGATCTCAAGGTACTGGAGGATTACCGCCCCATCACCACCAGCAGGTTCTACGCAGATGACGGCCTGCTGATTGCCGAACTGTCCAGTGAGCGCCGAATTCTGGTGTCCCTCGAAGACATCGCGCCGGTAGTCACTCAGGCATTCATCGCGGTGGAAGACAAACGCTTCTTTAATCACCGGGGGATTGATCCAAAGTCAATCGCCCGGGCCACCATCAGGAACATTCTTTCCGCAAGGGTCGTCGAGGGCGGCAGCACGATCACACAACAAGTCGCCAAGAATCTCTTCTTGAGCCAGGACCGCACGTTCAAGCGCAAGATCAAGGAAGCCCTGCTCGCTCTGGAGATCGAGCGGCGCTATTCCAAGCGGGAGATTTTGCGGGTTTATCTGAATCAAATTTATTTCGGCTACGGTGCCTACGGGGTGGAGGAAGCCGCCCGAACCTACTTCGGGAAATCCGCCCGG
>DATEAK010000370.1:0-4291 GCA_035288405.1 bacterium
CAAGCGATCAACCTAGCGCGGAGGCAACTCAATATTCCCAACGGTACTTACCGGATGATGAGCGGCGCAGTGCCGAGCTTAGGCGCGATGTGCACCAAGGTGGGCCGTCACAAGTGGATCACACAAAAAAGTGTAGGCAGGTCCCACGATACCATCGTTCTGTACAGCACTGATTCAGGCGATCTCATGGCCGTAATCCTATCTGACACTGTGGGGGACTACCGAACCGGAGCCATGGGCGGTGTCGCCACCAAATTTATGGCTCGGACCGACGCGAGAACTCTTGGGATGCTGGGCTCGGGCAGGCAAGCTCGCACCCAGCTCATGGCCATCCGGCTGGTACGACCCCTGGAACGGGTGCTCGTCTACAGCCCGAACCCCGAGCACCGGCGCCACTATTGCGAGGAAATGAGTATCCTGCTCGATCTCGAAGTGATGCCGGTAAAAGACCCTCGGGAGGCTGTGGAGCCCGCCGATATCGTGGTGGCAGCGACTAGCGCCGAGGAGGCCGTCTTCGACGGCCACTGGCTTCGGGAGGGGACCCACGTGATTACCATTCGTTCCTCCTACCGAGTCGACCCCGCCCTGGGAAAGGAAAGGCGTGAGATTGACGACTTGACGGTGAAGCGCAGCGACATCATCGCTCTGGACTCGAGGGAGCAGACACTCCTCCAGCAATCTCCCGAGATAATGCCTATCGTTGCCCAGGAGCGGGTCACCGAACTGGCCCAGATCGTGGCCGGGCGGAGACCCGGACGAACCAATGACCGCGAAATCACCCTGTTCCACTCCTCGGGTGTGGGCCTGGTGGACGCCGCAGCGGCCGCCAAGGTGTATCAGCGGGCAGAGGAGAGAGGGCTGGGACTCGAACTGCCCTGGCCATGAGATAAAGATTGAAGGGAGAGAGAGTCCGATGGCAGAGGAATCGGTGCTTTTCATCAGCAACCAGGATCAAGAGCGGCTTCTCACCATGGAAACGTGCATCGGGGCACTGGAGGAAGCATTCCGGGAGGAGAAGCTGGGTTGGGCAACCAACCGCACCAAGGCCAGTATGCATGTCCCCACCACGACTCCGAACGCCCGGTACCGCTGGTGCGGCATGGAGGGCGCCCTTGGTCACAAGGGAATTGTGGCCGTGCGCATGTACTCCGACATGGCCCTCTCTCAAATGATGGAAGGGAAACGTCGCCACGAGAAGTATTGCGTGAGGCCTGGAAGATACTGCGGGCTGGTGCTCCTTTTCAGCACCGAGGACGCGGCGCCTCTGGCAATCCTTAACGATGGCTACATCCAACACATGCGGGTGGCCGCTACCCACGCCGTAGCAACGAAATACCTGGCGCGAGAGAATGCCAGGATTCTAGGAATTCTCGGATCGGGGGGGATGGCTTGGACCCACGCCGAGGCGATGTTCAAGGTGAGGCAACTTCAGAAGATAAAGACCTACAGCCCGAATCAAGAGCACTGCCAGCGATTTGCAAGCCAGGCCAGCAGGTCGCTTGGCGTACCTGTGGAACCGATGGGTAACCCGGAGGCAGTGGTCCAGGGATCCGACATGGTGGCTGCCTGTACGAACTCCAACGATCCCATTGTGCTGGGTTCCTGGCTGGAAGAGGGGGTGCACGTTAGCTCGGTTGTTGCCGGCAGCCAGGAGATGGACGACGGAGCACTCCGGAAGGTGGACCTCTATATCGTCTACCGTTCTCCTGTCTCTGAGCACTATTTCGCCATGCCGGAGGAGAAGAGGTATCCTTCCTTCGGAGGTTCGACTGCCGGACTGGTCGAGAGGGAGCGCCACCTGATCGGGGACGACAAGATCCATGGTCTGGGTGAGGTTCTGCTGGGAGAGACGCCCGGTCGCACCAATTCCCGCCAGATTACCTATGCCTCCAGCGAGGGGACTGGAGTGCAGTTTGCCGCCTTGGCTCACCGTGTCTACCAGCGGGCCAGGGAGGAAGGGATGGGAAGGAAGCTGCCCCTCGATTGGTTCCTTCAGGACCTGAAGACGTAGGAAATTGACTTACCCATGTGTTTAGAAGAATCTTGGGGCCAACTCGTATCGCGCATCCAGAAAGGAGAGGAAAGATGAGAGAAAAGCGGCGAATCAATGCTTTCCATGGTTTTGGGACTTTGCTGGCTCTGAGCGCACTCGCGCTCGTTTTGGCCACGGGATCCCCTTCTGCGCAGACGGAGCGGGCGGATCCCCTGTCGCGGCTCATTGAGGCCGCCAGGCAGGAAGGGGTTATTGAATTTGAGGGACCTGTCAGCCTGACTCCTGCGGGGGCACAGGCCCTCATTGCTGCTCTCAACAAGAAATACAACCTGAACCTGAAGCTGAACTACGTGCCTTCGACAAATTATCCTGTGGTCGCGGCCCAGATCATCACGGAAATCCAGGCAGGCCAGCCTCCCACCTACGATGTGGTCTACCTGACGGAGTTCTATCTGGCCAAGCTTTACAGCCGGGGGTTTCTTATCCCTTTCGACTGGACGAGAACCTTCAGTCACATCACCAAGGATTCCGTCTACTTTGAGACCGGGGGGATCCTCATAGGCACCATCTTTGCCCTTCCTGCCTATAACACCAAGCTTGTTCCCCCCCAGGATGTGCCCAAACGGTGGGAAGACCTCCTGGACCCCAAGTGGAAGGGGAAGATGCTCGCCCCCAACAACGTCGATTCGTGGATCACTCTTTCTCAGATTTGGGGAGAAGAAAAGACGGTTACCTTCCTCCAGCGGCTCAAGGCCCAGGAACCGGTCTATGGCCGGTATCCCGAGATGAATAACCGTCTGCCCGCGGGCGAGTATCTTTTAGCCGCAACTCAGCTCACATTTTTTGTAGACATGGCCAAACAGCGGGGAGTACCGATCGACTACGCGGACCAAGTGAAACCCGCACCCGTCCTCTTCGACATGATGGGCATCCCCAAGGGCGCCCGGCATGCCAATGCGGCCAAGCTCTTTGTGGCTTTCTCGTTGTCGCCCGAAGGACAGGAGATCTGGCACCGGTTTGCCCAACGCAGCTCTCTCTTCATCCCGGGAACTCCCGCCTGGAAATTTTCCCAAGGCAAAGAGCTCCTCTTCAGAGACATGAAGGCCCTTGTGCAGAACCCGGAATCCTTTGAGCAACTGGAAACCAAGTTTGCCCGCCTCCTGGGCTTACGATGAGTGACAACCGGGCCTCGACGCGGCCGGGGCGGACCGCAGGCCCGAGACAACCCAATGTTGTGGACATACGTCACCAAGATCAGTGCGGAAATGATGACATGGATAAGGATCTTGGGACCAACGCGTGCTGTACCTCTAGCTAGAAAGGAAGAATCATGAACCGTAGAGCCATTCGCATTCCGGGTTCCAAGATGGCAGGGCTTGTATCCTCGATCCTGATTTCCCTGGTCCTTTTCATTTCCCTTGGCCCTGCTGCCCAGGCGGCTCCAGAGAGCGATCTCGCCAAGATCATCGAGGCGGCCCGCAAAGAGGGGACTCTCAACATCTGCGCCCCGTCCAGCCTGACTCCACGAGGAGCACAGGCCCTGGTCGACGGAATCAACAAGAAGTGGGGGGTGAACCTCAGCTTGAATTACGTCCCCGCCACGAATTATCCCGCCGTTGTTGCCCGTGTGATCACGGAGACCAGGACCGGACAGTCCCCCTCCTATGATTTGGTCGCAATGTCCGACGGGAACATGAGCAAGCTGAACCATGCCGATCTACTCTTAAAGGCGAAGTGGACGGAACTTTTTCCCTTTATCCCGGAAAACTCGGTTCAGTTCGAGGGAGGGGCCGTGCTTTACGCCACCAGTCCCCGGATGCCCGCCTATAACACCAAGCTCATAAAGCCGGAAGATCTTCCCAAATCCTGGGCGGACCTGGCCGATCCGAAGTGGAAAGGCAAGTTGATGGTCCCGGGGTATGCGGATATTTGGGCTTATCTTTCCAAAGAGCTGGGAGAGGAAAAGGTCACCCAGATCGTGCAGAAAATTGCAGCCAGTTCTCCGACTTACGGGACCTATGGACAGATCGAGACCCGGCTGGGAGCCGGAGAATACCCTCTGGTTGCCTACTTCCATTTTTCGGGCGTTGAGCAGTTAAAGCGCCGTGGAGCCCCCGTGGACTTCGTAAACGTGGCTCCCATCCCGGTGAGCCTGCAAATGAGCGCCGTGGTGAAGGGAGCCGTTCATCCCAACGCGGCCATGCTCTTTTCGGCTTTCAGCATAACTCCGGAAGGACAGGAGATTTGGCAAAAGTACGGGGCCCGCAGCTCGGGCTTGAGTCCCGGAACCCCGGAGTG
>DATEAK010000371.1:0-6359 GCA_035288405.1 bacterium
CATCTTTGGGGTCGTCCCGCGCTCTTTGTGGGAACCTGAGGTGGGTTCTCCGAACTCTCACCACCGTTTTCCCCAGGGGCTTAACTGTGTCCTATTCCGCTCACTGGGCAAGCTTATTCTGATCGAGACGGGGATGGGAAATAAAGTGTCCGGGAAGTTCAAAGAGCATCTCTATCCCGGCGAATACGGCTTCCTCATGGAAGACATGGCCCGGGTGGGAATTAAACCGGAAGATGTGGATATCGTGATCAATACCCATCTGCACGCGGATCACTGCGGCTGGAACACGGCGGTGAGAGACGGCAAGATCGTCCCCACGTTCCCAAGAGCCCGCTATTGGATCCAGCAGGGGGAATGGGAAGCCGCCACAAATCCTAATGACAGAACCAGAGGAACCTATTTTGCTGAGAATCTGGTGCCCGTCGAAGAGAGCGGTCAGTTGTACCTGATCGATAGGGAAGTCGACGTAACACCGGAAGTGAAGATCATACCGACTCCGGGCCACACGGCGGATCATGCCAGCGTAATCATTACTTCGGGGCATGAGACCGCCATCTACCTCGGGGACATTAACCAGCATCCGATCCAGCTCGAACGCTACGCATGGACTCCGGCTCACGACGTGCTGCCACTCCTCTCCATCGAGACCAAAAAGAAGATCGTTGAAAGGGCGATCCGGGAGCAGGCCCTTCTCATCTGCGTTCATCACCCCTATCCCGGCGTGGGGCGCATGACTCAGGTAAGCGGCCGGCGCAGCTGGCAATCACTGTAAGGAGTCCAACATGACAGAGTTTTCCATTACCGAAGTTGCTCCCGGAATCTTTGAGACCCGCATGTTTGCTGAAGCCCCGGGCATCTCCTTTAATCAGTATTTCCTGCGCGGGGAAAAGACGGCTGTCATCTCTCTGGGAACCGCGCAGATGTTCGACGGGATACAGAAAGCCATTCAGAGTCTCGAAGGAAAGACGGCGCCGGACTACCTCGTCATCCCCCACTTCGAGGGGGATGAGTGTGGCAGCTTGTCGCGCTGGCTCTCCCTGTACCCGCAAGCCCTGCCGGTGTGCGGTGAGCCCTGCAGCCGCCAACTGGCGGGCTTCGACCTTCATCGCAAGCCCAAGGTCGTGGGCAATGGAGAGACTCTCGATCTGGGTGGCCTGCAACTCCAGTTCCTCCTCACTCCCTTCGAGGTCCATCTGTGGGACGGCCTCATGGTGCTGGAGAGAAGGAGTGGGTTCTTGTTCAGCAGTGACCTGTTCATGCAGCGGGGAAACACTCCGCTCACAGTCGATTCTCTCGCACAGATCGATCCCAAAGGAATTCAGACCAACTCCATACCGGCCAAACGCAAGCTGCGTGCGACCCTGGATAATCTCACCAAGCTCAAGATCTCCGCCGTGGCTCCGGGCCACGGGTCTGTGATGAAATTCAATCCGCAACCTCTGATTACGAAACTTCTGGAATAGCATACGTAGCGTTTTTCTTTCACCCCCACCTTTCTCCTCCCCCTTCAAGGGGGAGGATGTATGTTGCAGAATGATGCATTTACCCTAGCGAATTGGGTATTCTTTCCCTGCCGGACCTCTTCTATTATGAGTCGCGCTTAGCAGAACCCTCATGAGACCCGGAACTTGGATGCCCGCAGCATTCGCGGATTGGACCGTATCCTGGTAGTGCACTTCCGGTTGAGGGGAACATCCTTAACCTAGAGGGAGGGCTCTATGTCTGAGTACTACGCGGTGGGAAAATCCGTTGCCCGCGTTGATACCCTGGCCAAAGTGACCGGTGAGGCAGACTACACGGCGGATGTGATGCTGCCGGGAATGCTATACGGCAAAGCTCTACGATCCCCCCATGCGCACGCACGCATCGTGCGCATCAGCACACGCCGTGCCGAATCACTCCCCGGCGTGAAAGCCGTCATCACGGCCAAGGACGTCCCCGATATACTGATCGGTCTCAAGCTGCAGGATATACCGATCCTGGCCCGGGACCGGGTCCGGTTCGCGGGAGAAAAAGTGGCGGCCGTAGCCGCCGTGGACGAGGAGACCGCCCAGGAAGCCATCAATCTCATCGAAGTCGAGTACGAAGAGCTGCCGGCTGTGACCGACATGGAAGAGGCCATGAAAGAAGGCGCGGTCCTCGTCCACGAGAACCTTCACACTTATGCCGGACTGCCGAAGCCCGTGAAAAACACCAATACAATGGCCCACGAAGTCTATACAAAAGGAGACACGGCGGAGGGCTTCGCCAAAGCCGATCTGGTTTTCGAGCACACGTTTCGAACCCCGATTGTGCATCAGGGCTACCTGGAACCCCACGCGGCCGTGGTGGAAATCAACAAGGACGGCAGCGTCACCGTGTGGAGCTCCAACAAATCTCCCTTCCGCGTGCGCGGCCTCATGGCGGAGATTCTCGGCGTGCCGTTTACCCGGATCCGCGTGATCCCGAACTTTGTAGGTGGCGATTTCGGCGGCAAGGCCCTGGTCATCGACGAACCCTTGTGCTACTACATGGCCCTCAAATCCGGCCGCCCGGTCAAGATGGTCATGTCCCGGCAAGAAGAGTTTCTGGCTTCCAGCCCCCGGCACGCCAGCATCATCCACTTGAAGGCCGGGCTCACTAAAGCAGGAGAACTCGTGGCCTGGCAAGCCAAGGTCGTCTTCGACTCGGGAGCCTACGCAGCGTACAAACCCGGTGTGGTTCTGGGAGGAACGAAGAAACTCGGCGGTGTCTACCGCATTCCCCACGTTCGCATCGACGGCTACTACGTCTATACAAACACACTGCCGTGCGGACACTGTCGGGCCCCGGGAGATCCCCAGGCTACGTTTGCGGTGGAATGCTTCGTCGACATGCTGGCCTCCCAGGTTCGCATGGACCCCTTCCGCTTCCGCTGGCTAAACGCTCTGGACAAGGGAGACCTCTCCCCTACCGGTGACCCCTGGAAGGGAATCAACTTGAAAGAGACCATGACCGCCGCCGTGGAGAAAAGCAACTGGGGAAAGCACAAACCCAATAAACACTACGGCATCGGCATCGCCTGCGCGGAAAGAGCCACGGGAACGGGAGAATCCAGCGCCGTGGTGATCGTGAACGACGACGGCAGCGCCAATCTCATCACGGGCTCCATGGACCCCGGCACGGGTTCCCGCACGATCCTTTGCCAGATTGTTTCTGAGGCCCTCAAGATTCCCATGGACCGTGACACCATCAACGAGGTGGACACGGACTCCGCTCCCTATGATCAGGGAGCGGGAGCGGGCAGAACCACGTTTGTCGCCGGCCAGTCCACCTACCGGGCCGCGCTCGATGTACGAAGCCAGCTACTGGCCAGCGCCGCCAAGGTCCTGGGTTGTCCTCCGGGGCAGGCACAGGAACTGATCGACGCGCGGGATGGATTCCTCTTCCTGCTCTCGGATCCCAGCAAGAAAATCTCCTATGCTCAGGCCGTGAAAGCCGCCGGAAAGTCTCAGTTCATGGCCCAGGAAACTTTTTCGTCAAAGCAGATGGATGACACCTGCTTTGCCACTCACATCGCCGAGGTGCAGGTCGACCCTGAAACGGGAGTTGTCGAGGTCCTGCGCGTTACGGCGGCCCACGACATCGGTTTTGCCATCAACCCGGCGGGCTCCGAGGGACAGATCGAAGGCGGAATCGTGCAGGGAATCGGCTTCGCTCTCCTGGAAGAGTTGCAGCGTGCGGAGGGGAAGGTGACAAACCCAACTCTGGCCGACTACAAGCTGTGCACTGCCGCGGACGCTCCCAAGATCGTGACCGTGCTGGTGGAGGGCGCACCGGGAGCAGGCCCCTTCCAAGCCAAAGCCATCGGAGAGATCCCCACGTGCCCCATTGCACCCGCCATTGCCAACGCGATCTTCGATGCGGTGGGAGCTCGGGTCACGGAGCTGCCGATCACGGGAGAAAAGATCGTGGAGGTGCTGAAGAAATCGGGAACTTTTGACCGGGTGCCTGTCGCCCTGGGGGAGGAGCGCTAACATGAGATTCGAGCTCTTGCAGCCCCGCAGCCTCCCGGAAGCTCTGGAGATGAAGGGGAAATACGGGGACAAAGCCAAACTCCTGGCCGGCGGCACCGATTTGATGGTCCTCATGAAAGAGCGGGGTCTTCGGACCGAAGTGGTTCTGAGCCTGCGCGGGATCCGGGAACTCGATTTCATCCGGTCCCAGGATGGGCGCGGGGTCACACTGGGTGCTCTTGCCACACACAGTGCTGTAGCGAGATCCTCAATTATACGGAAGAACTTCCCGGATCTGGTCGAGGCCTGCGCTCAAGTGAGCTGTATACAGATTCAAAACCTGGGGACCGTGGGGGGAAATCTTTGCAATGCCTCTCCGGCCGCGGATGCTGCTCCGCCGCTGCTCGTCCTGGACGCTGTCCTCACACTGGCCAGCACCCGGGGGGAAAGACGAGTTCCTATCCATGAATTTTTCCTGGGACCGCGCCAGACGGTTCTCATGTCGGATGAGATCCTCAAGGAAGTTTTCATTCCTCAGACAGCAGACCGTCGTGGCGCCACCTATCTCAAGCTGGGGAAGCGCAAGGCCATGGAGATCGCCATCATCGGCATCGGCGTCGCCATCCACCTGAACGGTTCGGACCGGGAGATTACCGATTGCCGGATCGCCATGGGCTCTGTCGCTCCCACTCCGGTGCGAGCCCGCCAGGGAGAGGAGATCCTCCGGGGGCAGGAAGTGAATGACGAACTGATCGAAGAGACCGCCGTGGCGGCCGCCGAAGAAGCCCGTCCCATTTCAGACGTGCGCGGCAGCCGGGAGTATCGCCTGGACATGATCCGGGTTCTCTGCCGCCGGGCAACTCGCGCGGCACTTGCCAGAGCCCGGGGCAACGGAGTGGAGGGTTAATCGTGAAAATTCCAGTAACGCTCAAGGTTAACGGCGAAACCTACGAACTGGCCATTGCGCCCCATCGCACCCTCCTGGATGTCCTGCGCGAAGAGATCCAGCTCACCGGCACCAAGAAAGGGTGCGACGTGGGAGACTGCGGTGCCTGCACGGTTTTGCTGGATGGCAAGCCGGTGAACTCCTGCCTCATTCTTGCCGCCACAGTACAAAATTCCGAAATCCTGACGATCGAAGGGCTGGCCAAGAACGGTAAGCTGCATCCGCTGCAGAAAGCCTTTCTCAAGGACGGGGCTGTGCAGTGCGGCTTCTGTACTCCCGGCGTCCTCATGTCCCTGAAAGCCCTGGTGGACACCAATCCGTCCCCGACTCTTGATGACGTGAAGACAGCCATGGCCGGCAACCTCTGCCGCTGCACGGGCTATACGAAAATGTTCAAGGCTGTGGAGACCGCGACTCGCTCCCTGTAGTTCGATCCGATCCCGGATCTGCTGATTCCACATGAACCCCTCGCCCCCGCGAGGGGTTCTTTTTTTCTTTTTCCTCTTTATTCCTTCCCCCCATTCCCGCGTTTTCTCTTCGTCATTCCCGCGCAAGCGGGAATCCAGGTTTTTATTCTTTGCTCTCTGGAAACCGAATGTTCCCCGTAGGGCAATGAAGGGCGCCTACATAGGGGCGCCCCTACGAAGATTGCAGCCGTCGCTCCTGCATTTCAAATCTGGATTCCGGCTTTCGCCGGAATGACGGCAAGAGTATTATGACAGCGTCTCTACAGTTCGAGGGAGTGACATGATTCGCCGATGTGACAGCAGCGAATTCGAAACGATCTACGCGATCATCAATGATGCGGCGCAGGCGTATAAAGGGGTGATCCCGGCGGATTGCTGGAAAGAACCGTACATGCCCGAAGACGAGCTCCGGCACGAGATGGCCGAGGGTGTCCTTTTCTGGGCTTATGAAGAAGATGGCGAACTGATCGGGGTGATGGGCATTCAACAGGTTCAAGATGTGGCCCTCATCCGGCATGCCTATGTGCACACGTTCAGACGAAACCAGGGCATCGGGGCCAAATTACTCTCCTTTCTTCGAGGACGGACAACCCGCCCGCTTCTGATCGGCACCTGGGCGGATGCGGTCTGGGCAATCCGCTTTTATGTGAAGCACGGCTTCCGGCTGGTTTCTCCGGAAGAAAAGAACCGGCTGCTGAAAAAATACTGGTCGGTCTCTGAGCGCCAGATGGACACCTCCGTGGTTCTTGCCGACCCAAAGTGGTTCGCGCTCGATTCAAGAGGCTTGCACACCTCTACGGAGTAAAAGTTCTCTCCGCGGCGGCGGGGTCCAGGACACTCGCGCTCTCTGAGGTCTTCCCTTCCTCCCAGATGAATCTCGGCAGGCTCGGTACCCTCAATGCCGTGATAAGACTCACAACTGCGACAAAGAGACCGCCAAGGAAAGTGGCCTCCCTGGCGCCCACCAAGGGG
>DATEAK010000372.1:0-12719 GCA_035288405.1 bacterium
GAGGACTCCGACCCAATCCGGGCGGTGACAAGGTCGGGGGCGGCAAGCTGGCTCGGTTCCTGCCCGGATTTTCTCATCACTACAGGATGGAAACCGATGCAATTGTATCGGCGGCGTGCAGAATTCACCACACTCACTTGGCGCCGTAAATAGCAGCCGCCCAAGAAAAGGAGGTCTTCATGAAACGTAGATGGAGAGGGATTGCGGTTTTATTGTTCCTCATCGTTCTTGTTGCCGCCGGCTCGCCGGCCCAAGTAACTGCGGAGGAATTCCTTCGAGTTGGGGTTCCGTTATACCCAATATCCGCTTTTCCTTCGCTCGCTGCCAGCGCGAAAGGCTTTTTCCAGAAGAACGGCCTGAAAGTGGAAAATATCAGGATCAATAGCGAGCCCACGACGTACCAGGCGCTGTTATCGGGAGACATTGATGTAGCTGCCGGCTCAGGCACAGGTTTTGTGCTCTCTCATTTACAAGGTATTGGAGTTGTTTGCCTTGGGAGTTTTGAAAACATCGTTCCCTATACTTTGGCGACGCGCGAAAAGATAACCGATATTGCCCAGTTGCGCGGCAAGAAAATAGGGGTGAACCGGTTAGGGGGTAAATCGTCGTTGATTCTACGTGTCATGTTGGAGGATGCGGGGCTGGATCCGTTCAAGGATGTTACCTTGCTTCAACTGGGCAGTTCCCAGGAGAGGATGGCCGCCCTTATGAAGGCCGGAATCGACGCCGCTCCTGTGGATTACTCAATTGAGCCTACCATGAAGAGGATGGGATTTTTCTTGCTCCAGGGAAAGAAGACATTCTTTCTGAATGGGCCGATCGTTTTCAAGAGGGCTTATTTGGAGTCCCGTCGATCGACCGTGAAGAATTTTATGAAGGGGTTGTTAGAGGGGACCAGCTATATCATGAGTAACAGGGAAGGAACCCTCAATGTCTTATCGCGAGAAATGAAGATCGGAGATAAGGAAACTCTCGAGTACATCTATGATCATATGCGCTCTACGGCGGATGCAAGCCTTTACCCACCGGAAGAGTCAGTGACAAACCTTTTGAAAATGATGGCCTATGTCGACAAGAGAGCGGCATCGGTCCGCCCGGAAAAGATCATGGACTATTCTCTTCTGGAGGAGCTGGGACAGAAGAGGCCTCCGCTGTCGCAGAAATAGAAACTCAGGAGCTGAGTTTGTAACACGACGGTTCATCCTTGTAGAAGTCGAATCAGGTTCTGCTCGTCGAACGAAGGAAGGCGTGGTGTTCTTAAAGGAAAGAAGCTCGGATGGAGGAGATCCCGGGATGCGGGTTGGGGTGGATATCGGCGGCACGTTTACCGACTTCGTGGCGATGGGAGAGGATGGACGGATACTCCATACCAAATCATCGACCACGCCCAAAGAACTGACCGAGGGGATCCTGCAATGCTTTGACAAGGCGGGTTTACACAAGCTGGCTCAGGTGAAGCAGCTTCTCCATGGATCCACGGTGGCCATCAATACGATTATACAAGGAGTGGGGGCCAAGACCGCCCTGATTACAACCAAAGGGATGCGAGACATCTATGAGATCGGCCGGGAAAACCGACCGGATAGCTGGAATCTCTTCTTCCACCGTCCACGGCCGCTGGTCACTCGGGAGTGGCGCCTGGAGGTTTCGGAACGCAGTACTCCGAAGGGTGATATTTTGGTGCCGCTGGACGAATCGGAGCTGGAAGGAATTGCAGGGCGGCTGGAGAAGCATGGCGTTGAAGCGGTGGCCGTCTGTTTTCTTCATTCCTACATGAACCCGGCCCACGAGAGGAGAGCGGGCGAGATCCTGCACAAAGAGTTACCGGATGTTTTTATTTCCCTATCCAACGAGCTGGTGAGGGAGATGGGGGAGTATGAGCGAACCTCGACTACAGTCCTGAACGCGTATGTGGGACCGGTGGTATCGAGTTACCTGAACCACTTGGTAGGGCATATGCAGAGGCTGGAGTTTCAAGGTGTCTTGCTGATCATGCAGTCCAACGGCGGCTGCATGTCGGTCGAGGTAGCCAAACAACAGCCCATTCATACCACGGAATCCGGACCGGTTTCGGGAATGATCGGCGCCGCTCACCTTTCACAGATTCTCGACTTGCCTTCGGCGGTTGCTTTCGATATGGGCGGTACCACGGCGAAAACGGTCTTCGTTCAGAAAGGGACTGTTCCCCTTGCGCCGGTCTGCTACATCGGGGGGTATGAGACCGGACAACCGATGAAGGTGCCGGTGGCGGACATTGTTGAGATCGGCGCCGGAGGCGGCAGCATCGCCTCCGTGGACGATCTGGGAGTCCTCAGTGTGGGGCCCAGAAGCGCCGGGGCGGATCCCGGACCCGTCTGTTACGGTCAGGGCGGCACGGAACCGACCGTCACCGATGCAAATCTTCTCTTGGGCCGGTTAAATCCCCAGAACTTTCTTGGAGGCGAAATGCCTCTTGCCGTCGAGCCGGCCAGGGATGCGCTGAAGCGTCGAGTTGCAGACCCCAAGGGAATGGATGTATACCGGGCGGCCGATGCCATCCTCCAGATCGTTACGAACAACATGTCACTGGCCGTTCGCAGAATTTCCGTCGAAAGAGGTATCGATCCCCGGGATTGTGTGATTATCGCCTTTGGAGGTGCCGGGCCGCTTCATGCCGTAGGGGTGGCTAAGGAACTTTTAATCCCGAAGGTGATCGTCCCGCCCATACCCGGCCACTTCTCGGCCCTGGGCATGTTGGTGGCGGACCTTCGTCATGATTACGTCCAGACGTACCTACATGAACTGAAATCCGCCGATAGGAATGCAATTTTATCCTACTTTCGAGAATTTGAGCGTCAAGCCCGAGCTACTCTGGTTTCGGAGGGTGCCTCCATCGACACGATATCAAGCTCTCTGAGACTCGACTTGCGATACCAGGGGCAGGATCACGTCCTCTCCGTGCCGGTGACATTCAGTGAATTGGAGAATGGCGAGTACCAAGTCTTCATCGAGCGCTACGACCGCACTCATTTGGACTATTACGGTCACGCAGCTTCCGGGGAGATCGTGGAGGTTGTGAACCTGAGGTTGGTAGCCAGCGGCCGGGCCAACAAAGAACGGGTCGAGGTCTTTCGGCCCATCACTGAACAAAAGGGAAGACCGGAGGTTGGCGGACGTCGGACTTACTGGGGTCCCAAATGGGGTTGGTTGGACACGGCCATTTATCAACGGGGGCAATTGGGATCCGGCTTCCGTTGCGAAGGCCCGGCGATTGTAGAGGAGTGGGCTTCGACCACGCTCATCTTCCCTGGAGATAAGCTGATGGTGGATCCGTTGGGGAATCTTGTCGTGGAGGTTGGTTAACCATGGGAAAGTCAACCATCGATCCGGTAACGCTGGAGGTTCTGCGGGCGGCAATCCCTGCGGTTTGTGATGAAATGGCCGTGGTTCTTCGCCGGGCGGCCCATAACATGTTCATTTATGAGATTCAGGATTTTTCCGTGGCGATCGTCGACCCGGAGGGGAATTTGATCGGTCAGAACCGCGGTGCGATTCCTTTTTTCCTGGCCGACCTAGGACCACCGATTCAGAGCGGCATCGCAGAGATCGGCAAGGACAATTTCTTTCCCGGCGATGTCATCATCATGAATCATCCGGCCGTCTGCGGCCAACACCTGAACAATGTCATCATCTATCAGCCCGTCTTCTTCGAGGGCCGGCTGGTGAGCTTCACGGTGGCAAGGGGTCACTGGATGGACATCGGAGGCTCGAAAATGGGTCTGGGCTTCAGCCGGACTCTGGATGTCTACCAGGAAGGCTTGCAGTTCAGAAACCTCAAGATTTACGAAGCGGGGAAACCCAATAAGACACTGTTCCGGATGATCGAGGACAACCTCCGGCGCCCGGATCTGGCCCTCGGCGATTTGCGAGCGCAAATCGCCGCCTGCCGCCTGGGAGAGAGGCGCTTTTTAGCGATCCTGGAAAAGTACGGGTTGGAGACGGTGCTTCAAGCCGTGAGCCTCCTTGCCGACCAGGCGGAAGAACGGGCCCGAAAGGGCGTAGCCCGAATTCCTGACGGAGTCTATGAGGCGGAATCGTTCCTGGACAGCGATGGGGTTGATCTGGATAAGACCATTCCCGTAAAGGTCCGGGTCATCGTCGAGGGCACTTCGATGACCATCGACTTCTCTGAGATGGGTGAACAGGTGAAGGGACCGGTAAATTCCGGTACAGGCGGTTTGCTGACGGCCCGTTCCGCATTTAAGATTCTCACCTCCCCCAACGATTTCGCCAATGAAGGCCATTTCCGGCCTCTCAAGATGATCTTACCCCCCGGCAAGTTCATCAGCGCCAAACCCCCGGCCGCGTTGGGATCCTGGAGCAGTGGTCTGTCCACGGTTTTGGACACGATCTTGAAAGCGTTGGCACCTGCCCTGCCCCATCTTATCCCTGCCGGACACAAAGCGGACCAGGGCGAATTTGGTTTCTACGGAATCGATGCCTCCACGAACAAGTATTGGCTTTGTGGAAACATCCGGGGTGGAGGCCATGGCGGGCGTCCCCATGAGGATGGAGAGAGCGCTTCCGTGAATCTTTTGCAGGGCGACATCACCACGGCTCCGGTGGAGGCGATAGAACAAAAGTACCCACTTTTCGTGGAGAATTATTCTCTCATCCCGGATTCGGGTGGTCCTGGAAAATTCAGGGGCGGGTTGGGCACCGAATGGCTGATCCGGCCTTTTGACGTTGATCATGTCTTTGTCAATATCGGTGGTGAGCGTTTCGGGTGCCCGCCGTGGGGCCTTTGGGGCGGCAAAGCGGGCATGCCGAACCACTACTTACTGGATCTGGGTGATGGAACGAAACCGGAAATTGTTGCCAAGCGTCCCGGTCAACTGGTGCCTAAGAAAGGTTGGGTCGCACTGCGCGGTGGCGGCGGCGGCGGTTGGGGTGATCCTCTGGAACGGGATATAGCCCGGGTCCTCACGGACGTCATCCGAGGCTATGTGTCGCCGGAGAAGGCCCGCTCCGAGTACGGTGTGGTGATCGATCTATCCAAGAAAGAGGTGGACGAGGCGGCCACTCGAGCACTGAGAGAAAGCATGCGTCAAGCCTGCAAGAAATGGGATTGACTCCAAGCGAAGTTTAGGGTTACAAAAGTTTACCGATTTGACGTACCCGTCGAGACTCTCGGAAAAGTTCCATTCAGGTCTTCAACGAAACGCGGCACCTTTCTCGAAGACCGATTCAAGGAGGTAAAGGAAATGGCCAAGGCACCCAGCCCCAGAATGCCGGAGGTCGCCAGGATTACGAAAGTCGAGCAGTTGCTCCCCCGGGCCCGCGAGATGGTCAGCCGCACGGCGGCCAACATGTATGAAGGGATCGAGATCAAGAAGGGACAAAAAGTACTGTTCATCAACGATACGACGGCGGATCAACTCGTGGTTCAGGCTCTGACAACGGCGATGCTGGAGAGAGGAGCTCACGTCAACACGATCACGCTGGAAGGATTTCGCGGCCTGAAAAATGCTGGCGAAATGGTGGACAGCATGTTTTCCAACTCCTGGTATCCAGGCTGGGTCTGGAACGCCGCGGCCGAGGCGGACGTTATTTTACTGACCGCCTTCATCAAGTTTGCTCACGCTCCGATTCCGGCCTTGCCCAATAAGCCCCTCATCGACAACCTGGAGACGGTGAGCGATCTCATGCTCTCCGAATATGAGGCTTTTCCAGTGGAGATCAGGGATACCATCGATGAGGTAGCCTGGGCGAAACTGTTTAATTGCACGAAGGTGAAATGGACCGATCTGGAAGGCACCGACATCACCATGTCACTCACACCGAAAGACTGGGAAGCTTCCACGGCAAAAACCATGAAACAGTGGGGTGTTCCGTACCTCCACGGCCATCCGCTGCTGCCGGCACCGTGTCTCGAAATGAACGGTGTGTGGGTCACGAGCAGTGTCACCTTCGGCGGACCCATTCCCAGGACGACCATGCACATTGAAAAGGGCAAGGTTGTGAAGGTGGAAGGCGGCGGAGATTTCGGCGATCGCCTTCGGGAGAGCTTTTCGAGATACGAAGATCTTCATCAGTCCAGGTGCCCGGGGCCGGGTGTGAACTGGATTACGACGATCGGACTGTGCACGCATCCGAAAGCCCGGCGCTCGCCGTTCTTTGAGGAGCTGGAGGGTTCCGCGCGCGTTTACGCCTGGACCTTCGGGCACCGGCGCTCCGGCGTGATGCACACTTCAGTGGGGGAAGGTAAGGTCTCGCCCAGCTACAAAGTCATCCGCCATATGGACACTTTTTTTAACACGCTGATTACGGATAAAGGCGTCGTGGTTGAAAACGGACGCCTGACCGCCCTGGACGATCCCAAAGTGCGCCAGGTCGCGGCGAAGTACGGCGATCCCGACAAGCTTTTGGAAGAGATCTGGATTCCCGCTGTCTCCGGAGTCAACGCCCCGTAAGTTCCGCCACGTTGATCTGAAGACTTTTTGGGGGGGCAAATTGAGGGGGAAGGTGCGCCATAAATTTCCACAAGGAAGTGACTGACAGGGAAGGATGTACGATGCGGGTGGGGGTGGATATCGGCGGTACATTTACGGACTTCGTAGGGATGGGCAAGGACGGACAGGTTTTTCTCTCCAAGGAATCTACCACACCAAAAGAGCTGACAGAGGCGATTCTTCGGTGCTTTGCCAGGGTGGGCTTACATAAGCTCGCCGACGTGAACCAAATTCTGCATGGATCCACGGTCGCCATTAACACGATTATTCAGCAGGTGGGAGCGAAGACCGCCCTCATCACGACAAAGGGGATGCGTGACGTCTATGAGATCGGCCGCAGTAATCGTCCCGATAGCTGGAATCTCTTCTTCCATCGTCCACGGCCGCTGGTCACCCGGGAATGGCGCCTGGAGGTATCGGAGAGGATTACCGCCAAAGGGGATATTCTCGTCCCCCTGGACGAGTCCGGGTTGGCGGAGACCGTGGATCTGCTGAAACGGGAAGCGATCGAGGCGGTTGCCGTCTGCTTTCTTCATTCCTATGTGAATCCTGTCCACGAGCAGAGGGTGGGGGAGATTTTGCGCAAAGAACTCCCGGGAGTGTTTGTTACGGTGTCCCATGAGTTGATCCGAGAGATGCGGGAATACGAGCGAACATCCACCGCGGTGCTCAACGCGTACGTGGGCCCGGTCGTGGCGAGTTACCTCGACAAGTTGGAAAAGCGTGTGAAGGAACAAGAGTTCAAAGGTGTTCTATTGATCATGCAGTCCAATGGCGGTTGCATGTCGACGGAGCTGGCCAGGAGGCAGCCCATTCTCACCACAGAATCCGGGCCGGTATCCGGAATCATCGGCGCCGCTCACCTTACCGAGGTCATGGATTTAGATGCGGCGATTGCATTTGACATGGGCGGTACGACGGCAAAAACCGCTTTTATTCGAAACGGCACCGTGCCGCTGGCGCCCGGTTGCTACATCGGAGGTTATGAAACCGGACAGCCGATGAGAGTCCCGGTGGTCGACATTATCGAGATCGGTGCCGGAGGTGGAAGCATTGCCTGGTTGGACGAGGTGGGCGTCCTCAATGTGGGGCCGAAGAGCGCCGGGGCCGATCCCGGGCCGGTCTGTTACGGCAAAGGCGGGCATGAGCCCACTGTCACCGACGCCAATCTCCTTTTGGGCCGCTTAAACCCCGCCAATTTTCTTGGCGGCGAGATGCCCCTTGCGGAAGATCCGGCCCGCGCTGCGCTGAAGAGCCGAATTGCGGATCCCAAACGGTTGAAGCTCCATGAGGCGGCGGATGCCATCCTGCAGATTGTCACCAGCAACATGTCGCTGGCCGTCCGTCGAATTTCCGTCGAAAAAGGGATAGACCCACGGGATTGCGTCATCATCGCCTTTGGCGGGGCCGGGCCTCTCCATGCGGTCGGGGTTGCCAAGGAACTGTCGATCCCGAGGGTGATCATCCCGCCCATGCCCGGCCATTTCTCCGCCCTCGGGATGTTGGTGGCGGATCTCCGCCACGATTATGTCCAGACGTTCCTCCATGATCTGAAGTCGGCGGATATGAAGGTCATGCACTCCTGCCTGCAACAATTCGAACGTCATGCACGGGAGACTTTAAGGTCCGAGGGGGCTCACCCGGACAGCCTATCGTCTGCGCTGAGCCTGGAATTGCGATATCAGGGCCAGGACCACGTCTTGTCCGTGCCGGTGACGTTCGAGGAGTTGAAGGTTGGAGATTACCGGGCCTTTGTGGACCGTTACGATCGCCTTCACCAGGAATATTACGGCCATGCCGCTCCGGGAGAGACCGTGGAAGTGGTGAACTTGCGGTTGATCGCCGCCGGTCGTTCACGAGGAACCCGGGCGGAGGTATTCCTTCCCATTTCCAAACGACGGAAGAGTCCGGAGGTGGGATGGCGTCAGGTCTATTGGGGTTCGGTTTGGGGTTGGCGGAACACTGCGATTTATCGAAGGGAACAGTTGAGCCCTGGATTTGAGATGGAAGGCCCGGCGATCGTGGAGGAGAAGGCTTCCACCACGGCGGTCTACCCCGGAGGCGGTCTTCGGGTGGATCCAATCGGAACCCTTACCGTAGAAGTGGCTTAGCTGTGTCGGAACCAAACATCGGTACGGCGACTCTGGGGATTCTGCGAGCGGCAATTCCCGCCATCTGCGACGAAATGGCGGTCGTTCTCCAGCGCACGGCGTACAACATGTTCATTTATGAGGTTCAGGACTATTCCGTCGCCATTGTGGATCCGGAAGGCAACTTGATTGCTCAGAACCGGGGAGCGATCCCCCTGTTCCTGGCGGATCTGGGCCCGCCGATTCGCAGCGGCCTGGAGGAAATCGGCAGGGACAATCTCTTTCCCGGCGATGTGATCCTCATGAATCATCCGGCCGTCTGTGGTCAACACCTGAACAACGTCATCGTTTATCAGCCCATGTTCTTCGAGGGACGGCTGGTCGGCTTCGCCGTGGCCAGGGGACACTGGATGGACATTGGAGGCTCCAAGGTCGGCATCGGCTTCAGCCGTACACTGGACGTCTACCAAGAGGGTTTACAGTTTCGCAACCTGAAGATTTACGAGGCCGGCAAGCCCAACAAGACGCTGTTTCAGATCGTGCAGGACAATCTCCGGCGCCCGGATTTGGCCCTTGGCGATCTGCGTGCTCAGATTGCTGCCTGCCGATTGGGGGAGAAGCGCTTCCTCGAACTTTTGCAAAAGCATGGGTTCGATACGGTGCTGCGGGCCGTGCAAATCATCGCCGATCAGTCGGAGGAACGGGCCAGAAAGGCTGTGGCTCAGATCCCGGACGGAGTCTATGAAGCGGAATCCTTCTTAGATAACGATGGGGTTGATCTGGATAAGACCATTCCCGTAAAGGTCCGGGTGATCGTCGAGGGCACCGAGATGACCTTTGACTACACGGAGATGAGTGAACAGGTCCAGGGACCGATTAACTCGGGGTCGGGCGGCTTAGTGACCGCCCGTTCCGCGTTTAAAATTCTCACTTCACCTGCGGATTCTGCCAACGAGGGTCATTTCCGGCCGGTCAAGCTGATCCTTCCCCCGGGCAAGCTCATCAGCGCCAAGCCGCCGGCAGCCATGGGATCCTGGAGTATGGGCCTCTCCACTGTTTTGGACACCATTCTGAAGGCTTTAGCTCCGGCGATTCCACATCTTATCCCCGCCGGTCACAAGGCGGATCAAGGCAGTTTCGGCTTTTACGGCATCGATCCGGCCACGGGCAAGTACTGGTTTTGCGGAAACATCCGTGGCGGCGGCTGGGGAGGACGGCCCCACGAGGATGGGGAAAGCGCCTCGGTAAACATCATGCAGGGCGATATCACCACGGCTCCAGTGGAGGTACTCGAACAAAAATTCCCTCTCTTCGTTGAGAGTCATATTCTCATTCAGGACTCCGGCGGAGCGGGAAAATTCCGGGGAGGTTTGGGCACCGAGTGGCGTATCCGACCGTTCGGCGTTGATCACGTGTTCATCAATATCGGCAGCGAACGTTTCAAATGTCCTCCCTGGGGTCTTTGGGGCGGCAAACCGGCCATGCCGAATCATTACCTGGTGGACCTGGGTGATGGCAGGGAACCGGAGGTGATTACCAAGCGTCCCGGTGTCCGCGTGCCGAAAGAAGGTTGGGTGGGGTTGCGCAGCGGGGGCGGCGGCGGCTGGGGCGATCCGTTGGAACGGGAGACGGAACGGGTTCTCACGGACGTCCTTCGCGGTTACGTGTCGTCGGAGAGTGCCTATTCGGATTATGGTGTGGTCCTTGATCGATCCCGGAAAAAGGTGGACGAGGCGGCCACACGAGCTTTGAGAGAGAAGATGCGCCGGGCACGGGGGGGAGTCCCATGATTCTTGCGGCCAAGGTTTCCCTGGAATCTTATGGTGCACAGGCGCTGCTTCGACCGTATCCATACTTTAGGCTTTCAGTTTAAGGAGAGCGATCATGGAGAAAAGGGGACAATGGATGAAGATTCCAGTTGGGACGGCGATTACTTTGATGATTCTCTTCAGCTTCGCACGAGCCGGCTCGGGCGCTGATATAACGACCCTGCGGTCGAGCTATGGTGGAACTGCGGGCTATCAACTCCCCATCTGGGTGGTGAAGGAAGCCGGGCTCTACAAGAAGTACGGCGTCCCCGATATGGAAGTCATCATGATCGAAGGGGGCGCGGTCAACATTCAGGCGTTGCTGGGAGGAAGCCTCGATATGACCCAGACTTCGGCCTCCTCGCCGATTCAAGCCGCCTTGAAGGGAGCCCCCGTAGTGATCGTCGCCACCACGGATAATAAAATCCCGGTACAGATGATCAGCCGCTCCGACATCAAGACGCCTCAACAGCTCAAAGGAAAGACAATCGGCATCGTGCGCTTCGGCGGCTCCAACGAGACGGCGGTGAAGATGGCCCTCAAAGAATGGAACATCGAACTGCGCGAAGTGAAAATATTGCCTGCGGGCGGCGCGGCGGCGCGAATGGCGGCGATGTCGAGCGGCAGGATCGATGCGACCGTGCAGTCTTATCCGGAAGTGTATCAGGCCCGAAAACTCGGCATGAATATCCTGGCGGACATCGGAGACTTCGGCTCGTACACGAACACTTCCCTGATCGTCACGCGCCCTTTTCTGCAGCAGAACCGGGCTTTGACGAAAAACATGGTCAAAGCCGTGATCGAGGCGATTCACTACATCAAAACCAACAAGCCGGAGACCCTGCGAGTCTTGAAAAAGTATATGCAGATGAATGACATGGAAGCCATCGGAGTGACCTACGACTTCTTCTCCAAGCGCATGCCCCGTGTTCCTCGCACGGACCCCGAAGGGGTAAAAAATATTCTGGATGAAATTAAATCCCCCTTGAAAGATTATTCGGGGTTCTTGGATATGAGCCTGGTGGATGAGATTGAACGGGAAGGATTCATCCAGAAAGTTTACGGGCCGGAAAAACGTTAGAAAGACGGCTTCATTGACAGCTAAAAAGGAGCCGCACAATCCGGCAGAGTATCGAGAGCGAGGAAGGATTCTCGTCAAGATTTGATTTGTTCGGAAAGGAGAGCAGCGATGGCAAGCGATGGAAGCGCGAACCAATTCGTCCGAAACTATGTGGCCGTCGTCACGCCGTTTCAAGAGAACTTTCAGATCGATGAACCCGCCTTGCGCAAGCTCCTGGAGTACTTCATGCAACCCAAGTTCCGGGAAGGGGGCGGCATTATCATCAACCCCGAGGCGGGAGAGATCTTCTATATGAGCCGCCAAGAGAAGCGCAGAAACATCGAGATCGCCAGGGAAGTGTGCGGCGGAAAGGTTCCTGTCTTTGCAGGGGTTACGGATTTGAGGACCGAGGACGCCGTGCGGGTGGCCGTCGATGCGAAGGAAGCAGGGGCGGACGGCTTATTCCTGCTTCCTCCCATCGGGATGCAAGATATCACCGGCTCTTGGGATCCGGAAAAATATCCTGAGGTTTGGATCGACATGGCGAAGGCGGAAGTGGAGGCCGTCGATCTCCCGGCCATCGCCCATCCGGTGGCCGGTCGAACCGCGATGTTCGGAATCGGGCTCCCCCTGGCGCCGACCCTGCTCATGTGCAAGGAGATTCCGAATATCGTGGGATGGAAGATGACCTATAGTTACGAAGGCTGCCGAATTATCGCTAAAGGACTGAAGTCGCTCGACCGGCATGTCGCAGTCCTGATCGCCACCGGCCGGTACTTTCACGAACATCTGGCCACGGGTATCCTGGAGGGCACACTGTCCGGCTCTTACAACTACGCCATGGAGCCGATGATCGACCACATCGAAGCCTGGCGGAGACAAGACCTGGAAGGGGCCTGCCGGATCTGGAATTCCGGAATGGCCGAACTGCACTCTTGCGTCTATTCGGATTATTCCCGCCTCCACGTCCGCTACAAGGTGGCTACATGGCTGAGGGGGCTGATTCCCCTTCCTTTCATGCGGCCGCCTCAGCCGCAGCCCAGAAAGGAAGAAGTGCAAAGTCTGCGCGGGCTTCTTTTGAAAACCGGGCTGAGTGTGATTGAAGACGACGCGGTCAACTTCGTGGTGAACCGGTTAAAACGGTAGGCGCCGGACTGCCAGCGGTTCCTCCGCATTTCACTCGTATCCTGCGGTTTGCCCTCACCGGCGGCTGCGATCCTGGACCACGAGACTTGCGTAAGCGGCCCGGTGGATCGGAGTGGGGATGTGG
>DATEAK010000373.1:0-11425 GCA_035288405.1 bacterium
TCCCCAAGGTCCGAGCGGTAATGCACATGGAGATCCTGTATGCGGATCACGTTCCACCCCCAAAAGCGCCGTGCTTGCGAAATCCCACCCGACGGGAAATCACGGTGAGCACGAGCAGGGCCAGCATGAGCATGGAGCCGATGGCACCCACCGCCCCCACATAACCCTCGTCCCACATGTTCCAGATCAGAATGGAGAGGACCTGGTTTTCAGACCCTTGATAGAGGATCAAAGGCATGCCGGCGATTCGTACCGCGTGGAGAACGACCCAAATCCAGACCCCGACAAAGGTCGGGGCCAGCAACGGCAGTAAGATCTTGAGTCCCACGCGCCACGGTCGGGCCCCGCTCAAATAAGCCGCTTCCTCGATCTCCTTGTGAATCTGCAAGAGACCGGCGTTCATGGACCGGGTCCCGTAGGCCAGAAACTGCACGGAAAACCCAATCACCATGGCCCAGATCGTTCCGTAGATGGGGAGAATGAAATCCAGCTTCAGGAGAATCCACATGAGGGCGAGCCCCATCACGATCCCGGGAATTGCATGAGGGATGAAGGCCAGCTGATCCAGGATCTTCCTCCCCCAGAAGCGGCTGCGCACGACCACGAGGGAAGTAAAGAAGGCCAGGAGGGTGGTCGCCGTGGCGGCCGCGAAGGTCATGATCACCGTGTTCTTCAGGGCTCTGCCGACCTCCCCGTAGGTGCCCAGCAGGCGGTAGTTCTTCAAGGTAAACTTCTGGATCGCCTCCAGGGAGGGAGCCTGCAGGTAGGGCAGGAATGAGGTAAAGACGAAAACGAGAAAGGGCACCACGACCGCCAGGCCCAGGTAGAGCAGCACAAGCCCAAGGGCCGGGACCCGCCAGCGCTTCAGATCGGTCTGACGGGGCCGGTACCCCTTGCCGGTTATGATGGTAAAGCGATAGGCGCGGCTGATCATGCGGGTGTAGAAATACGTGGTCACCAGGGCAATGAAAAGGTAGACCATGGCCAGGGCGTTGGCCTGCCCGTAGATGGGGAGGAACGTTGCCGTGTGGACGATCGAATAAATCTTCGTGCTGAACACGAAGATCCCGGCGGGGAGGCCCAAAATGCCCGGAATCTCGAAGACCTCCAGGGCCGTCATGGCCTGATAGACCATGACGGCAAAGAGACCGGGAGCCAGAAGGCGGAAGGTCACCTTGCGCATGGCCGAAGCGGGGCGCGCGCCCGAGACCGCAGCGGCTTCCTCCAGGGCCGGGTCCATGCTGCGGAAGAGGGGAACCAGCATCAAGAAAGCGGTCGGCACCAGGCGCAGCCCTTCCAGAAAGATCATCCCCGGGAGAGAATAGATATTGATGGGACCTCTGGGCAGGTCGAAGACCGCCATCAGGATCCGGTTCACAAACCCGATGCGCGGGCTCAGCAGGAGGACCCAGGCCATGGCCTGAAGCATCCCGGGAACGGCCAGGGTCATGGGGACGCCGGCATAGACCAGAACCTTTCCCGGCATGTTCGTGCGCTCCGCCAGCCAGGCCAGGGACACGGCCAGGCTGATCCCCACCAGGACGCTGCCGGCCACGTAAAGAACCGTGTTGACCATCAGGTCGTACGTGGACGGATCCAGGTAGACCGCCGCGTAGTTCTTGAGCCCCATCTCGGTGAAGCGGAACTCCGTCGGCATTTTTGCGAGACTGAAGCTCCCCAGGACCAGGAACGAGAGCGGGCCCGCCACCAGAAAAGTCACCAGAGCGAAGATCACATAGTGGTTTGCCTTCGTGGATCCCGAACCCATCCCCGCATCCTCATCCAGTCAGACGTCTGCCCACAAACTTCCAGCTCTTGAATGAAACTGGATCCGGCCTTTCTTGAAACGCTGACCGCTTCCCGGCTGATTGCTTCTGTGCTATCCCTTCTTGCTCCCGCCCCGGAGCCACATCTCTTCCCAGAGCTTGAGCAGCTTGGGCTGAATCTCCAGCTCATCGCCCGGCTCCCGGAAGGCTTGCTCTTTCCCCAAGATCTCCTCGGCAAAGGGGAGAAGTTCCCGGCGCTGCAACCCCTTGTGGACCGGCGGGGCAAAGTCCGCGGCGTACTGGGCAATCTGGCCTTCCTTGGAGAGAAACCAGTTCACGAAGAGTTTGGCGGCGTTGATGTTGGGAGCCTTCCGCAGGATCCCCATCTCCGAGGAGGAGGACGGCACGGGCTCGGGACAGGTGTAACTCACCGGAGCCCCCTCGACGACCTTCTGGTACGTGCGGTATTCCGCTGCCGGAATGTTCGCGTAAAACTCCCCGGCCACCGTGAGCTCGAGCATGGCGTTCATCCCCTCCTTGCGGAGCTGGGGTTTCACCTCCGTGAACATCCGGGTCAGGTAATCCGTCATCCACTTCTCACCTTTCACCTTCCAGAGCTGCAGGGCCCAGAGCTGAGGACGGTTGCCCAGAGCCAGGTTGCGGTTTTTCCAAATCGGGTTGGTGAGAAAGTCCTCCCACTTCTTGGGCAGGTCAGACTTCTTCACCAGCTTCGGGTTGTAAGCCATACACCAGTAGCGCATGTGCATCCCGACCCACTGCCCGCTGGGGTCCTGAGTTTTCGGAAGGTTGTTCTTCAGATTGGGGATATCCCGCATATCCTCCAGGGCCCCGGCATCCCGGTACAGGAAGAAGCTCCCCCCCAGGCCGGTAATCACGTCGGTCACGATGCGCCCCTGCTTGTAGGCCATCACGGTCTTGATGGCCCGGTCCTCGTGGCTGGCCCGGTTGTAGGTGATGCTCAAGAAGGGGTACCTCTCCTTGAAAGGCCCCAGGATCTCTTCGGCCTGGGGTGGATCCCAGGTCGAGAAAATCCGCAGCTTGCCTTCCTTGCGGGCTCCATCCATCCAGGCTCTGGGAACCTTGAGCTCCTCGTCCAGCCCGGCCAAAAGGGTTGCTTCCAGTTTGATCTCTTTCAACATCTTCTGGGTTGCCTTCGGGAGAGAGGCAGGCACGGTTTGAGCCGATGCGGCCGCCGTGAGGCCGCCGCAAAGGAACAGGAGAATCATCAACCCCGCAAGACCTCGGATCATCTGCCACCTCCTTTGTCTTGAATTCCCAACTCGCCCATCACTCCACTCGAGTCTGGCGCCAGGCTTCTCAACTCATCCAACTCTTTTCCGCTCTCGCCGGCCCGCTTCACTTCGTGGCGCCGGCACTTCTTAAAGCGCCCTCCACCTATCTGTACAGGGCCGTGTAAAACCCGCTGTCGTCCAACTTTTTTACGATGCTCATGTCCGCGATGTCCTGGAGCTTCACTTGCGCGGCCGCCGGAATAGTCTTTGCCGTCTGCTCCAGGAGATACTTTAAAGCCTCCATCGAGATGTACGGTATCCGTTGCGTCACCTTATCGGTGGCGTAGTATTCATACGTGGCGCCAATGATTTCCTCGTCGCTCATCCTCATGCGCTTGGCGATGACCATTTTGCCGAAGTCCCTGTCGGTCTTGAAGCGATGCATCCCTTCTCCATAAGCCTTCAGGAGCCTCTCCAACTCATCGGGGTTGCTCCGAAGGAAGGCTTTGCGAATCCCATAGGACACCGAAACGTAGGGGATCCCCAGATCGGCCAGATCCACGAGCGTCCGCATTCCCGCCTTCTCCAGTGCCAGTTGGGCCGGCGGGACGATTACGGTGCCGTCCACTTTCCGGGCCTGCAGGGCGGCGGCCCGCTCGCCCTGGCCTCCGACACCGATGATGTTTACGGAATCCGGGGAAACGCCCAGCTTGGTCAGGGCGTTTCGAGTCAGCCAGTCGGAAGAGGCTCCCACCCGGCTGATCGCCAACCGCTTTCCCTTCAGATCCTCGGGCTTGCGAATTTCGGGCACAACCACCAGCTTGTACTCGGGGTGGTTGTTTTGCGTGGCGATGATCACCAGCTCCGCGCCGCCGGCGATCGGGGGAATCAGTTCGTCGGGAGCGGTCAGGAGGACGTTGACTTCCCCGGCGATCAGCGCCGCCTCCCCGGCGATGGCGCCGATGCGGACAAACTCCACGTTCAGGTTGTACTTGTCGAAATAGCCCGCCTCCGCCGCCGCCCAGGTGGGGGCCAGGGCTCCAGCCACAAACGTGTGAGCCATCTTGAGCTTGAACTTCGGGGGACCCGCCTGGGCCCACACGGAGGGCAAGAATGCAGCACCCACAAGGCCGCTGCCAAGGAGCACAACGGAAATCAGCATCGCAAGACGTTGGATCATTGGCCACCTCCTCGTATTGGTTTGCCAGACCGCAGCTTACTCAACCCGGGTCCGGCTCTTGGCCATCTTCTCTCCCAACTGGATGTATTGACCTTTCAAGATCAGTTGGGCATTTTCCTCGTCGTCCTCGTCCCACATCCCCAGCGTGTACCCATACCAGGGCTCCCGCAGGTGAAGCTTGGGAAGCCCCGCCTCCTCCCAGATCCGGATCGCTCGCTCCATGTATTCCTTCTTGGGCAAGGCCACGGGAGGATAAGGGAACTTGCGGGTCGCATCGATGAGCAAGGCGGAGTTCCCCGTCGGGGGAGGGAAGGTCCGGCTTTCTCCCTCCACGGTGAAGGGGAGCCCCGAGGGATCCAGTCGCGCCGTTCGCCCCTTTATAATCTCAATGTCCCTGTGCGGCTGTGTCGAATAGGAAAGTGCCCAGTTCACCGCATCAGCGTCCCGGGGATTAATGTCCTCGTCCACGACGATGATGTACTTGCCGATGTTCGGGTCTCGACCGGCCACGGCGTGGAGAATCTGCCAGGGTTGGCTCGGATGACTTTTGCGGATCTGGATCACCAGGTACATCCAGCCGCTGCCCGAGTAGTGGAAGGCAAGGTCCTTGACCATGGGCAGGTTGCACTCGTATTTGAGGAAGCGATAGTATACGCACTCCGTGGTAAAGCGCTGGATCACGTGATTGTCCGAAGGAGGAAAGCCCACTAGAAAGGGCGTAAAAATGGGCCGGAGCCGGTGGGTGATGCAGGTGATCTTCATGATGGAGTTGACCCGGTGCTCCATCATCATGTAGCCCGGATACTCTCCGAAGGCACCGTAGGGCTCCGCGAATTCCGTGGAAATTTCCCCCTCGATGACGATCTCCGCATGGGCGGGAACTTCCAGATCGACGGTTTTGCACTTGACCAGCTCTAGAGGCTCCCCCATGAGAGCCCCGGCCACAGCCAGTTCGTCTACCCCATAAGGAATATTCACCGAGCCCACATAAGACACCGCCGGGACGGCACCGATGACGATGGCCGTCTGGAGGGGGATACCCATCTCTCGGGCTTTGCTCCAGTGATGGAGCCTGGCGTGGTGGACAGGGCCGATGGCGCACATAAGACGGTTCCTGGCCCGCAGGTGGCCGCTGTACGTCCCCACGTTCCGAGTGTCGCCCCCCGGCTCCTTGGTAATGAACTGGTTCGTGGTCCGGATGGTGCCGCTGAACCCGGGCTCCTCCACGGGAATCGGGAAATAGTCCATTCCTACTTCTTCCAGCCAGGCTCCCGTGTGCACTTCTTCCTGAACCGGCCCCGAATTCACCAAGCGTGGCGGCAAAGGATGGTCCAGGGCCTGGCGCCACTTCTCGTACATCTCGTCGGGGTTCTCCAGACCCATTCCCCAGGCAAACATATCCCGGGAGGCTCCATAGACGGCAGCCGCCACCATCCCGTCGTACTGGCGCCCTTTCACATCCGTAACATTTTCGAAGAGAAACGCTCTTCTCTCCTCCTCTGCGAGCCCGCGGAACTGCAAGCGCACCAGAGGGAGAAGCTCAGTCTCTTTCACCACCGGGCGCGTGATCCGGGCCAGCCGCCCTTTCTTTTCGAGCACCTGAAGGTATTCGCGAAGATCATGAAATTCGGCCATTGCGTTCTCCTGTTCATGGAACCATGGGTTGCCGTGGGCGCCTCCTGATTCGGAGAGCTACTTTGCGGGCTTTGCCCCCTTTCCCAACCAGAGGCTGTTCCAGAAGTCCCGGACTTTCGGCAGCGTTTTTTCCGCATCCTCGGGGAGTCGAAAGCTGACCCGCTTGCCGAGAATCTCGTCGGCATAGGGGAGAAACTCCCGGCGCTGCAACTCCCGGTGTACGGGCGGGGATTCATCGGCCATGTACTGGGCCAGCTGCCCCTCCTTGCTCAGGAACCAGTTCACGAAAAGCCTGGCGCTGTTCAGGTGCGGGGCGTTTTTCAGGATCCCCATCTCCGAAGTCATCACCGGCACCGGCTCGGCGCAGGTGAAACTGACCGGAGCCCCCTCCGATTCCTTCTGGGAGGTGCGGTACTCGGCGCTCGGGATGGAGGCGTGGAACTCGCCCGCCGCCAGCAGATCCAGCATGGCGTTCATCCCCTCCTTGCGTAGTTGGGGCTTCAGGTCGCGAAACAAGCGGATGAAGAAATCCTTGGCCTTCTCCTCACCCCAGGACTTCCAGAGCATGAGGGGCCAGAGCTCAGGGCGATTGCCCAGCGCCAGGTTCCCGTTGCGCCACACCGGATTCGTCAACAAGTCTTCCCACTTTTTGGGGAGATCGGACTTTTTTACCAACTTCGTGTTGTAGGCCATGCACCAATAGCGCAGGTGCATGCCGACCCAGAGGCCGCCGCCATCCTTGGTCCATTCCGGGTTGTTCTGCCAGTTGGGCACCCCCCGGAGGTCTTCCAGGGCATCGGCTTCCTTGAACATGTCCACGCTGCCGCCGACCCCTGTAATGACGTCGGTCACGTAGCGCCGCTGTCTGAAGGCGACCACCGTCTTGATCACCCGGTCCTCGTAGCTGGCGCGGCTGTAATCGACCTCCACAAAGGGGTAACGCTCCTTGAAAGGGGCCAACAGGGCCACGGCCTGCGGAGGATCGAAGGTGGACAGGATCCGCAGCTTTGCTTCCCTTCTTGCCCCCTCGATCCAGGCCCGGGGAACGTTGAGCTCCTGATCGAGTCCCTTGAGAATCGAGGGGTCGAGTTTCAACCGCTGCAGAATCTCCTGCGTCGATTTCGGGAGAGCAGCGGGGGCCTGGGCCCAAGCGGCGGCGGATGCAAGCGCGAGAAGCAGCACAAGGCAAGATGCCCCCCCGAAAAGTCTCTTCCAAAGCATCTGATATCTCCTCCGCTTCATTTCCTCGCCACGGCCGGCATCCGGAGCTCAAGTCCCGCCTTCCGGAGCTCCTCTTCGTAGATCGCGCGCACGTCGGGCTCTTCATCCTCGTACTCGATCTGGTCGCCACCTTGCTTCACGTCAAGCCAGGGCTTATACCTGCGGCCCACGTGAGGGAGACCTCGTCTCAAAGCCACGTGGCGGGCCGGCTCCGGGCTCGTGTTGAAGTGCTGGTGATAGCAGTTCTCCGGAGGGCTAATCAGGCTCCCCGGCTTCCAATCAATCCGCATCCGCTCTCCTTGTTCATTCCAGAGAAACGTGTATCCCCGGCCGCTGAGCCATACGATATGAGCACCCGGATTATGTCGGTGCGCCTTCTTGTAAGTTCCCACTTCCAGCTCGGCGATGTGACCGGCCATGCTGTTCCTTGCCAGGTTGAGCTGGACGATGCTCATCCCCGTTCCCATCGGGGTTTCACCCAGATTTGAAGCGTAGGCATCAGGGATTAGACTCACCTTCCACACCGGGCGATCCGTGCCGACTCCGATTTCTTCGTCTCTCTTTCCTTCGGGGTCGAAGTAATCCGCTTCTCCGTTGTAGCGATCCGTGAAAGAAAATGCGGTATTGAAAACAAAGTCGGGATTTCGGAAGACATTAAAGACGATGGGGGCATTGATGACGGCCACGTATCGTGCCGGTTCGCTCCCGGTGTTGCGGTGCTGGTGCCAGACGTTCAAGGGAGTGGCCATGACGCTCCCTCTTTGCCAAGCAGCACTCTGTCGCCGTCCTCCGTCACTCCAGAATTCCGTTTCCCCCTTTCCCTTGAGAACGTAAATCTGCTCCTCGAACAGGTGGCGCTGGGGCGTGAGGGTTGCTGCGGGCGGGATCTCGCAGACATAGGCGGCATTGAAGCCCTGTCCGCCCTGCAGGATGATAATGGCCCCCTTTCCCTCTTTTCGCTTCCACGTCTCAACAGGCACCGCAAGGAGATCTTCCACCGCATAGCCCCGCACGACGGGGATCCCCTCGCCTTCAGCCCAAAGTTCAAAAGGGGAATCCTTTCGAGTACCGTTTGCCATTTTCTTTACCTCCTTGCCCCCCCCAGTTTTTGCGAATCCATAGCAAGGGGCCTGCCTCCGAGGGGATAGCCCCCGCAGGCAACCCACGTCCGCTCCATCGCTTTGCCGCTCATGGATCATCCAAAACGGAAAAGAGACAAAGAAAAATCTGTTCGGGCCAGGACCTTGCTTGCTCCCCCCGGTAGTGATTCACCTTGTTGGTCAAATGTAATAATGTAGATGAGTAGCGAGCCGATCTTAGGTTACCCGAACCCAAAAGTCAAACAAAAATCCATTCCGCCAACCTCTTCAGCGAATGGACACGCTCAGACCATCGCGTTTCGTGGCAATTTCCATTCGAGCCACAGCGTAAGCCAGCGCCCTCAATTCCTGGAGCCGGCCTCCAGAAGGCTCTTCTTCACCAGGTAGGCGGTCATCAGGCGACGGTATTCAGCACGAGACCGGGGATTTATCTCGCGGGCCGCCAGATCCGCAGCTTCCCTGGCCAAGTCTTCATCCAGTTGCTTCCCCTGGATCAGGACTTCGGCCCCCCGCGCCCGCATGGGCTTTGAGGCCACCGAGGCCAGGGCAATCCGTCCCTTCCCCACCGTACAGTTTCCATCGCTGAACTCCAGGCATACCGCAGCCACCGCCAGCGCTTCGTCCTCGGCCGTCCGTTTCGTGGCTCTCTGGTAGGACCAGCCGCTCCGCTCTGATGGCGCGGGGACGATCAACTCCGCGACAATCTCCGTGGGAGCCAACACGGTTTGAAAGGGACCCTCGCAAAAGCTCTCTGCCTCCACCAGCCGTTCCCCTCGGGCACTCACGACGCGAACCTTGGCTTGAAGGGCCAGCAGAGGAGGAACCGCATCCGCCGCCGGTGAGGCGTTGCACAGGTTGCCTACCAGGGTCCCGGCATGGCGAATCTGGGGCCGTGAGAAGATGCGGGCTGCCTCCCAGAGCAAGGGGAATCTCTTCCTGACCACGTCGGCTCTCGCTAATTTGGCGAAAGTCGCCATGGAGCCGACGCGCAGCCCTACCTGCGGATCAAAGTGCACGGTGTCTAGACCCGGGATACCCCGCAGACCCACAACGTAGCGGGGCTTTCCTCCACCTCGCTTCTTTAGCTCAACCAAGACATCGGTTCCCCCGGCCATTACTTTGGCCTGCCCAGTGTGCTCGTCGAGCATGGAGCAGGCTTCTTCCAGAGAGTGGGGTCGCAAGTATTCGAATCTCGGTAGCCTCATGGACTGACTCCTTGGAGCTCCTTCTCCTTCAGGGCGGCCAGAATTTTCTCCGGGGTAATCGGCAGACTCTTGATCTGTACCCCAATCGCATCATAGATTGCGTTGGCAATAGCGGGGCAGGTGGGCAACTGGGGCATCTCTCCGATTCCCTTGGCCCCGTAGGGACCTTCAGGATCAATGGGTTCCACCAGGTAGGTGCGTATCTCGGGAACGTCTCGGGCACTGGGAATCTTGTATTCGGCAAAGGAGGGGTTCAGTGTCTTCCCCTCTTCCATGAGACAATCCTCGTAAAGGGCCTGACCCAATCCCATCGTAACTCCCCCCTCGACCTGTCCTTCCACCGCCATGGGGTTGATGGCAAAACCGCAGTCCTGGGCCGCGCCCAAGGAGAGAACCTTGACTTGCCCGGTCTCCAGATTCACTTCCACCTCTGCCACCTGGGCGCCAAATGCGTAAGCCAAAGTGCGGCTCCCCTTACGAACCTGAGGGTCATAATCCGTAGGAGGGTTGTAGGAACCACGCCCCATGATCGGGATCCCCTGGCTGGAAAAGAGAGCGGCTACCACGGCCTCCTCCAAGAGCATGGCTTGCTCCGTCGTTCCTTTGAGGAAGACTCCGTGATCGCGCAGCTCCAGGCTTTCCGGATCCGCCTTCATTTTTTCCGCCGCCACTTCCAGGAGCTGGCGCTTGGCGTCGCGCGCCGCCGCCAGCACCGCGTTTCCGGCAATGAAGGTCACACGGCTGGCGTAAGTTCCGAGATCGAACGGGGTGACATCCGTGTCGGCGGCAATTACGGTCACCTCCTGGGGAGAAATCCCCAGCTCGTGAGCCACCAACTGGGCCAGCACCGTGGTGGAACCCTGGCCAATATCCGCCGTCCCGGTGAGGAGAGAGACGCTGCCGTCCTCGTTCAGTTTCACGAAGGCCGAGGAGCTGTCGTGGGGAACCCAGATCTTGGACCCGCTCACGTATACCCCTGCGGCAATGCCGATCCCCCGTCCGCGGCCTAGATTGCCCCGTTTGGAATGAAAGTCCGTCTCTCGGGCTACCACCTCCAAACACTCCGACAGCCCGCAGCTCTTCATCTTGGCCCCCAAAAGAGTCACGTCGCCCTGCTGAACGGCATTCTTTAACCGGATCTCCACAGGGTCCAGGTTGAGCTCCCTGGCAATGCGGTCCAATTGGGAGTCGTCGGCGAAGCGGACCGCGGTGTTCCCGAAGCCGCGCATGGGAGAGGTCACCGGGTTGTTCGTGTAGACATGGTAGGCTTCGTACCGGAAGTGCTCGAAGCGATAGAGATTGGTCAGTTGGGTCGCCCCCGAGGCGATGATCTGAGGTCCCAGACCGTTGTAAGCCCCCCCGTCGGCAAGCACCCGGCAGTGCTTGGCCACCAGGGTGCCGTCCTTGCGGACCCCGGTTTTCAGGTACACGGTCATAGGAACCTTGCGACGAGAGGCCGAAAAGACCTCCTCACGGTCGTACACGATCTTCACCGGCTTGCCCGTCTTCCGGGCCAACAACGCGGCACAAAAGTCTACACCCAGGATCTCCCACCGTGCGCCGAAGCCACCTCCCATGAAGGGCTTGATCACGCGCACCATGCCCAGGGACAAGCCCAAAGTTTTGGCCAGATCGGCGCGGAAGCGGAAGGGGACCTGAGTATTGCACCAGACGGTGAGCCGCCCCGACAAATCACTGGCAGCCAAGGCCACGTGCGGTTCCAGGTTGCAATGAGTGATCCAGCCGCTGCGAAACGTATCTTCGAAGACGTGGTCTGATTCCCGAAATCCTTTTTCCACATCGCCCGCCGGAATAAGGATCCTCCCGCTGATATTGTTCTCGACATGATCGTGAAGCCGCGGCGCGCCGGGCTGCATGGACTCCTCGGGAGAAAAAACGGCTGGAAGAAGCTCGTACTCGACCCGGATCAGCTTCAGGGCCTCAAGGGCAGTGTCCTCGTCCACAGCGGCCACGGCGGCCACCTCGTCGCCGATGTAACGAACCTTGTCCACGGCGAGCCCCAACTCGTCCATGAATGGGTCAATCGTGCCGTACTTGATCCCCA
>DATEAK010000374.1:0-16720 GCA_035288405.1 bacterium
TGGTACGTGTTGGCCAGGATCATCTGCACCCCGCATTCGCGGAGCTCGGCTGGGGTCAAGCCCTTGACCGTTCCCTGGGTGCCTACAGGCATGAATGCAGGCGTCTCTATGACTCCGTGTGGAGTGGTCAGACGCCCCACGCGGCCTGCGCTGTGAGGATCACGGGCGATAATCTCAAAGGAAGACATAGTCGTTCTTCAGGATGAAAACTATTTGGTCGGAATCGGAGCGCGTGTCAGGAGGTACTTGAGATCCTCGTCGTCGAAGGCAAATCCGCCGCCCAGGAACAGAGCACGCAGGCGGGGGTTTAGGATCTGATCCATCCCGGCGTTGATGAAGAAAGGTTTGTAGAGGTCGTATCGGGTCGTAAACTTTAGGTGCGGCTTGAGATCCGTGCTTCTATCTGGGTTGAAATCAAATCCTTCCAGGGACGCTGTGAGGCGGTCTTTGAGGAAGAGCTGATCGACTCCCGCGCCGAACGTGGATTCCACCAATCCCCCGCGAACCACGGTATTGTAGAAACGCTTGGCATACTCGACGCTGAACTTGAGTTTTCGCGCAGTGCGCTCTTCCGAGGTCGTGGGTCCGTTGGGCGGATTCAACTGGGTCTGGACGGTATTGATCTTCCCCCGGGGGTCGTCCACGATCTCGACGAGGTAATATTTGTCCTCACGGGGCTGGATCTTTAGAGAGAAGTACCCCTTGGTATCCCCGTGACGGGTCAGGTACTCTCCTCTCAAACCCACGTTGAACTTGAAAGCGTCCGTGGCCGAGACCAGCTTATTGACGCCGGCCAGGGTCTCGTTCAGGTTCTTGTAAGCGGTGTCTTCAGTGACCAGTTTTCCGATGGTCCCTTCACCGCGTGCGATCTTGTCTGTGATCGTGTTCATGGATTCCAGCGTCTTCTCCAGCTTTTCGGTGGAAGTGCGCAGGTTTTCCATGGTCCCCTTCAAGTTTTCCCGGTTTTCGGTGACCACGCCCTGCAAATTGGTGGAGAGGGTATCGAGGCTCTTGACAAGGCCGGGAGTATCTTGTTTCAGGGTGGACGAGAACTGCTCCAGGTTATGCAGGGTGTTTCCCAGAGGGGCCTGGTTTTCCTGCACAAGGGTTTTCAGGCTCTGGGTCAGGGTTTCCGTGTTGTTCATGATGGCGTTAAAGCGGTCCTTGTTCAAGGACACTGAATCATTCAAGTTGTTCACGAGGGCGGTCAAGTTTTGCCGGTTGGAGATCACCAACTGGTTCAGGTTTGCCGCCAGGGCGTCCACGTTGACGAGGATGCGCTTGAGGTTCTCTTCCCCCTGGGGGCTGCCCAAGACGTTTTTCAGGGAAGACGTGAGCTGTTTTGCGTCATCCGTAACACCGGCGAGGCGGGTGACCAGCTCGTCAAAATCCGAGGTGCGCCTCGTTTGCTGGATGGATTCCCCGCTTTTCAAGTACTGGGCTTCCTGAACGGGTTCCGAAATCTCGACATACTTCTCGCCCAGGAGACCTTGGGTGCGGATCGCCATCACGGCATTCTTCTTGATCTGGTACTTGGGATCAATCCGCAGAGTCACCTGGGCTTTGCCGCCGACCAAATCGATTTTCTCGACTTCCCCCACGCGCACTCCTGCCACTTTGACGGGGGCCTTGACATCCAGGCCGGCGACTGTGTCAAGGACTGCGGTGAGAAGATATCCCGGCTTTTTCCCAAAGTGAATTCCGCCCAAACGGAAGGTCATGTAGGTGAGCAGGACGATTCCCGCCAGCACAAAGAGTCCGACTTTCGCTTCTGGTGACAGCCCCTTACGCGCCATGATTCCCCCACCTGATCAGTTAACGGTGATGGGTCCCTCCGACTTCCCCTGAATAAATTGCTGCACGATCGGATTCTCGGAGGACTGGATCTGAGAAGGAGTTCCGATCTCTATCAGTTTCCCCTGATGAAGCATAGCAATGCGGGTCCCGATTCTGTAAGCCCCTTCGATGTCGTGGCTGATAACGACCGAGGTGACGTGCAGGTGTTTGCGGGTGTCGATGATGAGGCGGTTGATGGAATCGCACAGGATCGGGTCGAGTCCGGTCGTCGGTTCATCGTAGAGGAGAATCTCCGGATTGAGAGCAATGGCCCGAGCCAATCCCACCCGCTTACGCATTCCTCCGGAAAGCTCATCGGGCATTTTCTCTTCCACTCCCTCCAGACCCACCAGTTTCAGCTTCTGCCGGACAGCCTCCGCAATTTCCCGATCCGACATTTTCGTGTGTTCCTGCAGAGGAAAGGCCACGTTCTCTCCCACGGTCATGGAATCAAACAGGGCCGATTGTTGAAAAAGCATCCCGAACTTCCTGCGCACCTCGTTGAGCTCGCGCTCATCCATCCGGGTGATCTCCCGCCCGTCGATAAAAATTTCTCCCCGGTCAGGCTTCAAAAGACCGATCAGGTGCTTGAGGAAAACGCTCTTCCCTTCCCCGCTGCGGCCGATGACGACCAGGGTTTCCCCTTCCTCAACGCTGAGATCGATTCCTCGCAGGACCTCCTGCCCGTTAAATGACTTGTAAAGATCTGACACTTCAATCTTGGCCACGGTATCAAGCCTCAGAATAGCACAGGTTTGAAGAAAAGAACAACCGCCAGCAACTTCTCCGCCAAAGTTTAAAACATCAGGGCGGTCAGGAAGTAATCGGAAATTATAATGAGAATGGAGGACAAAACGACCGAACCGGTCGTCGCCCGACCCACCCCTTCCGCTCCCCCCTGCGTGTTGAAGCCTTTGTAGCATCCGATCAGTGTCAAGATCAACCCGAAGAACGCGGACTTGATGAGGCCGTTGATCAGATCGCTCATCTCGACATATCTCGTGGTGTTATGCATGTAGGCGACGGCATTGATCCCCAGCAATTCCACGCCCACGAAGTAGCCGCCTACCACGCCGATGAAGTCGCCGATCACCGTAAGGAAGGGAAGCATGAGAATCCCGGCTACCAGGCGGGGGACAATCAGGTACTTCACCGGGTTGGTGGCCAGGGTATAGAGGGCATCGATTTGTTCGGTGACCCGCATGGTGCCAATCTCGGCGGCCATGGCGGAGCCGGCCCTGGCGGTCACCATGATACCGGTAAGCACAGGTCCCAGCTCCCGGGTCATGGAGAGCCCCACAATGGCTCCCACCAAGTTCTCGGCGTTGAACTTCTTAAAGCCGATGTAGGTCTGCAGGGCCAGTACCATTCCCGTAAAGGCCCCGGTGAGAAGAACCACCGCGACCGACTTTACCCCCACGAACTCCATCTGTTTGAGGATATGGCGCCAGCGCAGTGGTGGCACGACGAGCCACTGGATGGACTGCACCAACAGGAGGAGGATCTTCCCCATCTCCACCACCAGATCTTCGATGCTTTGTCCGATGAATTCCAGAATTCGTGCCATCATCTTATTTTCCCCGCGTTCCTGTGGAGGCGCGCTGGCGCCTGGGCTTTGCACCTCGGGGTTTCGCTGGCTCCACTCCCCCTGTATACACGCGGGGGACCCTCTTGGAAACGCAGCAGTAAATTTCGTAAGGAATCGTATTGAGGGCCCGGGCCCAATCCTCGGCGGAAATTTTCTGGTCTCCTTGACGTCCCAGGAGTACCACCTCGTCTTCCACCTGAATTCCTGGAATGTCGGTGCCGTCGATCATGATCAGGTCCATGCACACGCGGCCCACCAGGGGTGCCTTCTTTCCCCGCACCAGGACGTTCCAGCGATTGGACAGAAGCCGGTTGAAACCATCCGCGTATCCGACGGGAAGAGTGGCGATCCGGCTCGGACGCTCCGTGCGGAAGGTTCCCCCGTAGCTGATGGCGGAGCCGGCCGGCAAATCCTGGAGGTGCAGAACTCGGGTCTTCCATGTCATCACAGGGCACAGTGGGATTCGTTGAATCATTTGAGGGGAAGGGTAGGAGCCGTAGAGCATGATACCGGGTCGTACCATTTCAAAGCATCCCCGGGGCCCGTCCAGCACTGCAGCACTGTTGGCTGCGTGTCGTCGAGGAATCCGGATGCCCTGGGCGCGCACCGCATCGGCGGTCTTTTGGAAGAGAGACACTTGGTGCTCCGTATAACTCTTGTCGGGATCATCGGCGCAGGCGAGGTGGGTCAAAACTCCGGCGATCTTCACCCCGGGTTCCCGGGCCATTTGCACTGCGGCGGGTACAACCTGGTCGGGCAAAAGACCCAAACGCCCCATGCCGGTGTCAACCTTTATATGGATGCGTGCCCGCTTTCCCGCGGCCCGGGCCGCCGCCCCCAGGGCTCGTACCACCGGGAGAGACCACACGACGACCTCCAAATCTCCCGCCACGGTCTGTGGAGCTTGCTCGGGAAAGATGCCTCCCAGGACGAGGATGGGGGCTTGAATCCCCGTCTCGCGGAGTTCCAGGCCTTCCTCGACACGGGCCACTCCCAGACCGAACGCTCCTTGGCGCATGAGTTCACGGCTCACGACAGCGGCTCCGTGCCCGTAGGCATCCGCCTTGACCACGCCCAGAATGTCCACCTGCTCTCCAACTTGCGCACGCACGACGGCCAGATTGTGAGCCAGAGCGTCCAGGTCAATAATGGCTTCACTTGCTCTTGTCATTGTAGCCTTTGGCGAGGTTTTCAAACCGGGTATACTCTTTGAGAAAGACCAGTTCGAAACTCCCCGTGGGTCCGTTGCGCTGTTTGCCGATGATCACTTCTGCGGTCCCCGGGGTTTCCGTCCTCTCGTTGTACATCTCATCCCGGTACAGAAACATAACCAAGTCCGCATCCTGCTCGATGGCGCCGGACTCGCGCAAATCTGCGAGCTGAGGTCTCTTCCTCTCGCGCTGCTCCACGGCTCGGGATAGCTGGGAGAGGGCCACGACAGGGACCCGCAGTTCCTTGGCGAGTTCTTTGAGTGAGCGGGTAATTTCGGAAATCTCCTGCTGGCGGTTCTCCGCCCGGCTACGCCCCTGAATGAGCTGCAAATAATCGATGATGACGAGTCCCAGGCGTTTCTGCTCCGCTTGGAGACGGCGAGCCTTGGCGCGGATGTTTAAAACCGAGAGTGCCGGGGAGTCATCGATGAAGATCGGAGCCTCGTAGAGAGCGGCTGCGGCTCGGGCCAAAGCGGTGTGCTCTTCCCTGCGCAGGAAACCGGTCCGTACACTGGTGGAGCTCACCTGCGCATCGGAGCACAGCAGGCGGATCCCCAGCTGTTCCTTGCTCATCTCCAGGCTGAAGACGGCCACCGGGAGCTTGGCTTCCACGGCCACGTGGCGGGCGATGTTCAGGGCAAAGCTGGTCTTTCCCATGCTGGGCCGGCCTGCGATGACAATTAAATCGGAGGGTTGAAACCCCGCGGTCATCTCGTTGAGCTTTTCAAAGCCGGTGGGGACTCCCGTGACGAGCTCTTTGCGATCGTAGAGGCTTTCGATGTGGCGCAGACTTTCCTTGACTACCTGGTCGAGGCTTACGAAGGCCGGCTGAATCCGTCTTTCGGAAATCTCAAAGATGGCCCGCTCCGCCCGGTCCAGGAGTATATCCACGTCATCGCCCTCTTCGTAACTTTGGGTAACGATTTCGGTGGCGGACTGGATGAGGGCGCGCAGGACATATTTCTCCCGCACAATCATGCTGTGGAAGCGGACGTTGGCTGCCGTGGGGACCATATCCGTGAGGCTGGCCAGGTAGGCGACCCCTCCCACGGCCTCGATTTCCCCCCTGGCCCGCAGGCGTTCTTGCAGAGTGAGCAGGTCGATGGGCTCGCTTCTCTCGAAGAGGTCGAGCATGGCCTGGAAGATCTTGCGGTGAGAGCCGCTGTAAAATTGGTCGTCCTGGAGGATGTCCAGAACTCGTGACAAAGCTTCGTTTTCTTTAAGAATAGCACCCAGAACGCACTGCTCTGCCTCGAGACTCTGGGGTGGAACTTTGTGAATCGCCGCCGTCTCCACGGGAACTCACTCCTCTGGGACCACCTTCACCGTAATCTTGACTGTCAGCTGGGGGTGCAATCGAATCGGAACTTCGTGCTCTCCCAGAGTTTTGATGAGGCCTTCCATCTCGATCTTTTTGCGGTCGATCTCGATTCCCTTCTCCTGGAAGAAATCTACGATATCCTGAGCGGTGACGGAACCAAATAGTTTATCTTCCTCTCCCGCTTTGCGGGCGATCACACAGGAAATCGACTGCAGGTGCTTGGCGATCTCGTCGGCCTCTTTTTTTGCTTTTCGGAGGCGATCCTGGACCACTCGTTTCTCGGCTTCCAGCCGCTTCACCTCTCTGGGAGTTGCTTGCACCGCTTTTCCTTGGGGAATAAGAAAATTCCGGCCGTAACCATCGGCAACATCCACAACCTCGCCAGCCTCTCCCACGTTGGCGACATTTTCCTGCAAGATGACTTTCATTGCTTGATTCTCCTTGAAATCAATGCCTCAGCTTCCGAGGATCCATCCAGATGTCAAAGACCCCCAGGCTGGCCAGAAGAAGCAAGCCCCAGGGGGTGCCTAAGAGGAAGAAGTAGCAAATCCCGCGCAAAAACCGAGGGGAGCTCCATCGATCAAACAGGGAACCCATAACTCCAAGCCCCTGCAGCAGGTAGACCAGCAGAGAAATAAGTATGCCGTTTAGACCAGCGATCCGCACGGCACCCACGGGGACCAGCAGAGCAAATCCGCTGGCGATCAGCCCCCACACCAGAAAGTCAGGTGCGTGCCAGGTCTTGAGGGATTGGGAAAAGGAGACCTGCTCTCCTTCCCACCGTAGCCACAGGAAGCGTAAGAGCCCGTAGTTCACAAATGCCACACCGAAGTACCAGAAAACTCCCAGGGCCGGCAAGGAGCGCAGGAAAAAACGGGCTGCCCCTGCCACCTGTTCCCGAACTTCCCCTACCTGTTCCGGGGTCATTCCCATGCGCCGGTAGAATTCAAGGCTCATCTGAACTACGGCGTCGACCTGTTCACGTGCAACCGTGATCGGATTGAGCCCGCTCGCCCAGAGAAATACAGCCAGAGTCCCGAATCCGATCAGAAACGGGAAAATGACTCCCGCCGTCAGCACGACTGCCGGAGATCTCTTCCGCCGCACTCCCTCCCCGATGACCAGCGATAACATACCATATTCCAGGAGAAAGAGGATTGCTGAGTCGACCCCGCCCCACAAATAGGCTGTTGCCAGGGCAAAAGCGGTTGCCAAAACTCCGGCGGTCGCCCCCCGATGCACATGAAGGTAAAGGAGTGGCAGTGGGGTGAAAAGGGAGAGAAAAATCCCCAGCCCGGGCACAAGCCCCGGGGAACGGAACAGCAAGACGGACAGGCTCCCGAAGAGAGCAAGAAACAGCGGGTGCCCGACTGGCCACTTCTGATTGCCGAAAATGCGGTTCACTTTTTTCATCCCGAGGCCGGAGCCTGTCCTGAGCTAGGTCGAAGGACCTGTCCTGAGCCAAGTCGATGGGCTTGCCCTGATCTGTGTCGAAGGGGCTGTTCCAACTCTCCTCGGACCTATCCCCATCGGATTTGCGGGTCAAAAAAGCACCCGACCTCGGAGCATCTCCTGCAACGGGTTCCTCCCCGTGAGGAACAACGGAATGTTCCTGCTGACAAGAAGCAAGCCCGCTTTGTCAAAATTTCCCGCTTGCGATCTTTTGGGTCAGGGGCTGCGCCGTTTCCAACAGGATCGACTCGGCCCAGATCGGTTCACTACGAGACAGGTCCGTAGTTCGGTATGCCGTCGCGTTCTCTCTTGGGACCATTCGGTTGCAACAGTTCTAGTGTTCCACTGTGAACGGCATCAGGGCCATATTGCGCGCTCTCTTGATCGCCGTGGTGAGCTGCCGTTGGTGCTTGGCGCAGTTTCCCGATATGCGCCGGGGAATGATCTTCCCGCGCTCCGTGATCAAGCTGCGGAGCCTCTTGATGTCCTTGTAGTCGATAAATTCGACTTTGTCGGCGCAGAAGCGGCAGATTTTCCGGCGTATGAATCGTTTTTTCTTCTTCTTCGTCTTGCTTACTTGAACCATGATTCCTCCGTGAAAAGCTCTCGGCATTCAGCGGTCAGCACTCCGCTTTTTTAAAGGATAGATTCCTTATTTTGGCTGACGGCTGAAAGCTGAACGCTGATTGCTGATTCGTTAAAATGGGATATCGTCGTCTCCCCCAATCTCTGCGCTGCTCGGCGGGGATTCTCCCGGGCGACCTGAGGGGAGAAACTGCACATTCATGGCGACCACTTCGTGCTTACTGCGCTTCTGCCCGTCCTCGGTTTCCCAAGAGCGCCACTGCAGGCGCCCCTCGATGAACGCCAGCCGTCCTTTGCTGAGATACTCTCCGCAGCTCTTGGCTTGGCGTCCGTACACCACGATGTCGACAAAACATACCTCCTCTTTCCACTCCTCTCCCTGCTTATAGCGGCGGTTTACGGCCAGTCCGAAGGTGGCGACCGGTGTGCCGCTGGGCGTGTAGCGCAGTTCGGGGTCGCGGGTGAGGTTTCCCATGAGAAAGACCCGATTTAACCCGGCCATCATGAGACCTCCTCATAGCGATCTTCGCGGCGATCCTGATGGCGATTGTCGTAGCGCTCTTCGTGGCGATCGTCATGGCGGTCTTCGTCCACATCCACGATGTGGTCAGAGATCTTGTGGCGCTCGTCGAGTTGAACGGTCATGAAACGCAGGATGGACTCATTGAGCTTCAAGCTGCGGTCCAGTTCGGCCAGTAAGGCAGGTTCTCCTCGGAAGTGAAACAGAACGTAGAATCCGTAGCGCTGTTTGGCGATATCGAAGGCGAGCCGTTTCTTTCCCCACTTGCGGATCCGCACGATTTCCGCTTGAAACCGTGCGACCAGTTCCTCGATCCGCTTGACCTGATTGTCGATCTCCTCGTCGCTTAGATCCGCCTTGTAGAGTATGATGGTTTCATAGAGCCTGATCATCAGAAATCTCCTCTCGGTTTTACAGCCCCAATTCGTGATTGGAGCAAGGAGTGAAAGATGGGGCTAACGCCCCGGTGTGCCGACGGCGATCTCTTCCACACGCTGGGCGGCCTGGGAGATCTGCTCGCCGGCCAATTCTAATTCTTCGGGACCGAACCTTTCCAGGACGTATTCCGCCGGGTCCTGACCCTCCGGGGGCCGTCCAACACCCACCCGGAGCCGCACAAATTCAGAGCTGCCTACTTCTTCGATGATAGAACGTATACCCCGATGTCCCGCATCGCCCCCCCGGAGCTTCTTGCGGATCTTTCCCAGGGCCAGATCGATGTCGTCGTGAACGACCACGAGGTCTTCCAGGGAAAGCGAGAACTCCTTCAGCAGGTCACGCACAGGCTGTCCGCTGCGATTCATGAATTCCTGCGGCAAAGCCAAAATCACATCCAATCCGTCGACCTTCCCCTTGCCCAGGAAGCAATGGCAGCGCTTTTCGGTGAGGGTGACTCGGTGTCTTCGTGCCAGTTCTCGAACCACCATCATCCCAATGTTGTGACGGGTAAGCTCGTAGCGTCTCCCCGGATTGCCAAGCCCCACGATGAGCTTCATGCTCAGAGAGTTTAGTCTTTAGACTTACCTCTCTCTTTTTCCTTATCCCTATCTCTGTCTTTTTCTTTCTCTTTTTCCTTGCCGGCCTCAGCCGCGGGTTGGGCAGCAGCACCCTCGGCAGCCTCACCCTCCACCGGGACTTCCTCAGCGGGCTTAGCGACTTCTTCGACGGCCGGCGCGCTGATGGAGACCACAGCTTCGTCGGGATCATTGAGGATGCGGATCCCTTCCTGGACCGGCAGATCTCTCACGTGCAGGGCGTCGCCGATTTCCAGTTGGGAAACTTCCAGGGAGATAAATTCGGGGATCCGACCGGGTAGACATTCCACTTCCACCTCCCGGAGAAGGTGGCCCAGGATTCCTCCCGACATCTTGACCCCAACGGGCTCACCCATGAAGCGCAGGGGAACGGAGACGACAATCTCCTTTTCCATGGAAACTTCGTAGAGATCCAAGTGAAGCATGTCTCCCGAAACGGGGTGGTGCTGGATTTCTTTGACGATGACCTTTCGTTCCGAATACTCTTCCCCGTCCAGGTTGAGTTGAAAGATGGCGTTTGTCCTGCCGGCCGTGCTTAAGAGTTCCCTGAGTTTTTTCAGATGAAGACTTACCCGGAGGCCATCCCGACGCCCGTAAACGACGGCGGGAACGGCCCCGGCCCTGCGCAGGCGTCTGGAGTCTCCCCTTCCGACCTGAGTTCGAACCTGAGCGCTGATTTCTAGTTCAGCCATGGACCACCTCCAGAGCATTCATTGCATTTAATCAAAGAGCGAACTCACGGAGGCCTGCTCGTGGATGCGGCGGATGGCCTCTCCAAACAGGTGGGCTACCGAGAGAACCTTGAGTTTCGGACAATCTTTTGCTTTGTTCCCCAGGGGGATGGTATTTGTCACTACCAGGTCCTTCAGGGGCGAATTGCAGACTCGCTCAAGAGCCGGCCCGGATAGGACCGGATGGGTGCAGCAAGCGAACACCTCGACAGCGCCGTTTTCCAGCAGGGCATTGGTCCCTTCCACCAGGGTGCTGGCCGTGTCGACCATGTCATCGACAATCATGGCGGTTTTCCCCCTGACATCCCCCACGATGTGGGCCACTTTCGCCGTGTTTTTCTCGATCCGCCGTTTGTCAATAAAACCCACGCTGGCGTTGAGCCGCTTGGCGTAGGCCCTGGCCCGCTCCACTCCACCGGCGTCAGGGGAGATGACAATGAGGTTGCTAATCCTTTTCTTCATTGCGTAATCAAGGAACACCGGACTGCCGAACAGGTGGTCCACCGGAACGTTGAAAAACCCCTGAATTTGTCCCGCGTGCAGGTCCATGGTCACCACCCGGCTGGCGCCGGCGGCGGTGAGGAGATCAGCAACCAGCTTGGCCGTAATCGGGACCCTGGGCATCACCTTACGGTCTTGGCGGGCATATCCGTAATAAGGCATGACGGCTGTGATCGTGTTGGCCGAGGCCCGTTTGAACGCGTCGATCATAATCAGGAGTTCCATGAGGTGCCTGTTCACGGGACTGCAGGTAGGCTGGATGATAAAGACGTCTCGGCCCCGGACATTTTCGAGAATCTGGACTCCAATCTCTCCGTCACTGAACTCGTAGGCGTCAATCTCTCCCAGGGGTTCTCCCAGATAGTCCACAATCTCCCGGGCCAACTCCGGGTTTGCCCGTCCCGAGAACAACTTGATCTCGGCCACCGTGTCTGTCTCCTCTTTTCGATCACTGGAGCTTGCAGGCGCTTGGATGCTTGCGCGCTCTCTTAAGGAATCTCCACCATGCGGACGGCTTTTTCCGCCTGGGTCAGGGTTACTACTTTGAATACGGAGCAGTCCGGGCGCCGGCTCAACGCCTCATAGGCAGCCTGTGCAGAGGTAAGACTAGGAAAAAGACCAAAAACGGTGGGACCGCTTCCCGACATGAACGCAACTTGCGCCCCTAGGGAGAGCAACTCCGCTTTCAGCGCCCTGACGACCGGGTATGGCCCGGTCACCACCTCCTCGAGATCATTCACCAGGCTCTTGCCTAGTTCTTGATAGTGTCCTTTCTCCAATAACAAGCAGGAAAGGCTAATATTTATTGGCTCTTTTGTCAACTTCAATTTCACCTGGCTGTAGACCCAGGCGGTAGATAGGGAAAACCGGGGAGTGGCCAGAATTACGGTCATCGGATCGGGAGCGGCGATTCTCTCAAGCTCATCCCCCCGGCCTCGCCCCACAGCCCGGGGGCCGTTTAAAAAGAAGGGGACATCGCTGCCCAGCTCGCGGGCCATTTTCGCCAAGGTTTCCAGGGGGAGGTGGCAGTGCCAGAGTTCGTTTAAGGCCAGAAGAGTAGCAGCTCCATCGCTGCTTCCACCGCCCAAGCCCGCCCCTGCCGGGATCATCTTGTCCAGATGGACATGAATCCCTTCGCCGCATTGGACCTTGGCTCTCAGGATTTCACAAGCGCGGCAGACTAGATTCTCCTTACCTGAGGGAATTTCCGGCCAATTACAGGTGATCTCTATTCCTGCCGGACGCCGGGTAACGACCAGATGGTCGTAGAGGCTCACCATCTGGAGAATGGTCTCTACTTCGTGATAGCCGTCCGGCCTGGATCCCAGGATCCTGAGTCCCAGATTCACTTTGGCAGGGGTCCAAACTTCCAGGCCTTTCATGAACTAGTCCAGGTCCGTAATCCGACTCCCCTGGGGCGGGACTAAATCGAAAAGTGTGGAATCCAGATTTCCATTGAGAGTCACCTGCCCGTAGGACAGGGACAACCGGGTGTTCTTTTGGGGCAGCGTGAAAACCAGGCGTTGCGGGAAGAGGATTCCGTCAACAAAGTGGTAATCCTCCATGTCGGCTTCCAGGAGCGGGTCTCCATCGCGGTCATAACGCACCGCTTTTATGACCACGAGCCGAGCGGGATCAATCCACAATCGCCTCTTGCCTTCCTCCCCTGGAAAATGGAGATCAACCACATACGTTTTCAGAGCCGGATCGTAGCCAAGGGGACCCCACTGAACTCCCGGATCGTCGGTTAAATCCGTGCGAATCAGGCGGTTCACCTCCTCGGCTTCCAGAGGAAAACCGAGGATGCGGGAAAAATTGAACGAGTTGGCCCGTCCCCGTACGTAGCGTCTTGCCGCCACCGAATACGCCGTGAATCGTCCGTCCCGAATCACCAAAACCATCAACGGAGGCCCGAAAGGGCTCAACATTTCCAGACGCATGGCTTTTGCACCCTGGAGGACGAGGACCTCTCTCCCTGAAATGGTCTTCCCGTCGGACTCCAGAGAAAAATTGGCCAGGGCTGTCAAATTGAGGATCTTTTTCTGGTTCGATAGGGCTGCCTGCAAATCCCGGGAATCGGAAAAAGGCAAAGAGGGTGGAACCGGCGTAATGGGAGGAAGTTCCACGCGCGCGCAAGCGCCCACAAATCCGACCAGGAGGATCAACAAAAGGCCCTTGACAAGGAAAGGAGCCAGAAGAGCTTGCCGAGGATTGGAGCGAGAAATTAGGGAGCCCTCCCCTGGAGTTCCTTCTTCACCCGCTCCAGCTTTTCAGTAATACCGGTCTCACCGGGCTTGATTTTCAGGGATTGTTCCCATTCAACGACGGCCTTATTGGTCATTCCCAATTTGTAGTAAACGTCCCCCAGATGATCACGGAGCACAGGGTCATCGGGAACCAGGGATGTAGCGCGCTCCAGTTCTTTCTGGGCTTCCGGGAACATTCCTTTCTTAAAATAAGCCCAACCCAGGCTGTCGATGAAGTAGCCGTTTTCCGGCTCCAGCTCCAATGCTTTTTGGATCAGACTCAAGGATTCATCCAGGCGCACTCCGCGGTCCGCAAACAGGTAACCGGCATAGTTGTAAGCGCTGCCATTTTTGGGGTTGATCTCCGTGGCGCGCATCATGGCCTCGACGGTTTTATCAAAATTTCCCAACTTGTCGTATGCCACTCCGAGGTTGAAATAATATTTATCCTGACCTGGCTTGAGAGCAATTGCTTTCTCCAGCGCCGAAACCGCCTCGGCATACTGGTCTTGATCCGTATAGGTAACCCCCAGGTAGAAGTAGGAGTCTCCATTGTTCGGATCGGCTGCCGCAGCATCCTGAAAGAGGGGGACTATTTCTTTTTCCCGCTTCATTTTCCTGTATACCTGCGCGGTTTGCAGGCGCACTTCCAAATCTTTCGGGTCTTTCTTGAGCAGGGCCTGCAACTCTGCCCGAGATTCATCGTAGCGCTCCAGCATCTCGTAGCAGGCGGCCACGTAACGGCGCGCTTCCCGGTGATCTGGACGAGCGGCCAAAACCAGGCGGAAGTCCTCCAGCGCTTTCAGGTATTCCTTCTGATCGAAGTGGATCAAACCAATTCGGAGACGGGTATCGAGATCATCGGCCTCTTCCCTTAAAACTCCTTCATATTCCTGCAGTGCATTGTCCAGCTTGTTTGTTTCCATGTAGAGCTGTCCAAGTCGGCGGTGCAGATCCGGATCCTCGGGAAAAAGCTCCAGCGCACGTCGGTAAATCCCCTCGGCCTTGGCAAAATCCTTGCGCTGCTGGTAGAGACGGGCAAGGGCATTGTAAGCCTGGATCAGATCCGGCTGGACTTCGATCGCCTTTGAAAACTTGGCTTCTGCTTGAGCGTCTTGATTTAAGGACAGGTACATCCGTCCTTGATAGTAGTAGGCGAGCCCTGAGTTGGGCTTGCGCTGGGAAAGCTGCTCGAACACCTCCAGGGCTTTGGTAAAGTTCTTCTGTTGAATGTAAAGACCCCCGAGATACAAGTAGGTCTCCGGTCGATCGGGGCTTAATTCAATGGCCCGGGAATATTCCCGTACGGCTTCCTCCATCTTTCCCGTGGAGGCGTAGAGTCCCCCCAGGAGAACCCGGGCCTCGGGCAAGTCGGGATTGATTCCAGCGGCCTTTTCAGCGGCCTGGATCGCTTCGGGCATCTGTCCTTTCTTGACTCGCGCTGAGGCCAGGGCCATGTAAGTCTCGGCGGCGGGGTCAATCGTCAAGGCCCGCTCGTAGTTGGCGATGGCCTCGTCCAAGTTTCCCAGTAACTCGGCCTGCGTACCCACGGAAAAGTAGTAGTACGCTTGAGCCCGGAACAACTGGCGGAAAAACAGACGTGAAGATCCGGATCCGCTTTCCGAGGACTCGGCGTCCGCGGCATACCCGGTACCTTGGCTTGCACCGACTACCGTGCACACGACCATCACAAGAACGATGAACCAATGCCGGGGACCAAGTTGCCAGCCCTGCATGCACCTCATTGTTTTCCCCTCCGTACCACACTATACCCTTTTACTAAAAGGCCTCGAATCAAGTTGGCTGTTTCCGGATCGGAAATCTGGCCCGAAAGGCTCTCGATTTCCTGGATTTCCCCGGCAGTGAGCGGGAACGCGGGGCGACTAGAGCTCACGGGCGATGCCGCGGCTTTCCCATCCATGTTTCCCACCCGGAAAAAGAGTCTGGAAATCTTCTCCCCTTCCGGAAATCCCCGCAATTTTTCCAGAATCTGGTCTTGTAAGAAGTGCAGTTCCTGCAGCCAGATCGGATCTGAGACTTCTACAAACAACGTCTGCCCCTTCACTCCGGCCACTTGACTGATCGCCGCGATGGGGCCACCAACCACCTGAGACCAGACTTTCTGGATTTTGTACTGGCGCAGGTCTTGATCCACCCCCAACCGGGAGCAGGAGTTCTCTAGAATCTCGCCCAGGCGGATGAATCGACCTTCTTTCTTTGTCACGGGGTCCCTACCATTTCGGGCTCCGCCATTTTCCGGATCGCATCGCCCTGGTGGTGCTTTCCGAGTTGAAGTGAAATTGCCGTCATGATCCTGTGCACGATCTCTTCGTAAGTCTCCTTGCATGCCGGCAAGTGATAACAGGAGTCTAGATCCACAGCAGGGCCAAAGTCGAGACGAACCTTGCAAAACAGTCGTGGCAGGATTTCCCCTTTTGGCAAGATCTGCTGGGTTCCCACGACGGCCACAGGGATCACCACGGGCCTAGATTCATAGACCAGCCGGCCGACGACTCGGTTCCCTTTCCCGAGTTCACCCGTGGGACTGCGGGTCCCTTCCGGAAACATCATGACTTTATGAGTACGAAGGAGAGCCAAAAGCTTTCGAATGGAAGCCAGATCCCGGCCGTTTCGCCGCACGGGAAATACACTGAGCGATCTTAGGAGTGGACCCATGATCGGGTTCCGGAACAGTTCTTCTTTGGCCGGAGCATACAAGGGGGTGGGCCAGAATTTCTTCAGAAACGCCCAGGCCACCAGCATAGGGTCCAGCATCGAGACATGATTGGCAGCTAGAAGGAGTCCTTCGGTCGAGGGGATATTCTTTTCGCCGGTGATGGTCATTCGCATGGTGCAGCGGACGATAGCCGATACGACCAAGACAGCGAGGAACATCCAGAATCTCCTCAACTGTTCCTTAATGTTTGCCACGGTTCCTCCGCCGCTTCTTCCTGCCGGGCAGACACTTTTCCCCCGGGGGAGGCCACTTTACTCTTTCGGCACCAAGCCTAAGGAAACCTAAGAGAATTATAGGGGGAGGGTGGGGTGCTCGGCAAGACCGATTCCCAATTCCCGGAGGCCGACTCAGGATTTCGGGCGGTGATCAAAAAAGCGCTTGGCCTTTAGTTCATAGCGGGGTAGAGCGCCCGAAGGGCAAATCTCGACCCCGATTTTGACCAGAATGCGGCCGTAGAGTGTTTCTTCAGTCTTCTTTTGCAGGTCCCGGTGGGCCGAGGGTGGAATCTCCGGGGCGGCTTCGACCTTTACGGTGACCTCATCGTTCAGAGGGCCGCGCGAGACGTGGACTTCATAGTGAGGGGAGAGCCCTGCAATGTTCCCCAGCAGGGCTTCCACCGCCGTCGGGTAGATATTCGTCCCTTTGACCACGATCATGTGATCCGTTCTCCCCTGCACCCCTCCCCGGAATAGAATCCAACTGCGGCCGCACTCACATACCGAGTAGGAAGGGCGCACAAGATCATGGGTACGGTACTTAATGACCGGCTGATAGAGTTGAGCGTAACTGGTCACGATGTTCTCGCCGATTTCCCCCTCACCGACGACCCTTCCGCTTTCGGGGTCCACGATCGTTGAGTAGGCATGGTCTTCCGCCAGATGGACACCGATCTGGTGGGGGCACGTGAAGCAGATGGCTCCGACTTCGCCGATTCCGTAGTGCTCGTAAGCCTTGGTCC
>DATEAK010000375.1:0-2195 GCA_035288405.1 bacterium
TGCCCCTACATAATGTGTATCTCCCCGGTGTCGCTATTCCCGGAAGCCTTTTTCCGTTGACAGTCCAAGGGGTTCACGCTACTAGTGGTGCATTGGCAGACCCAAAACAATTCTCCTCTTCACTTGGAGGGTTCCCGATGATTTTACGGACCTTTGAAGTCGGCTCGGAGCAAAACAACACCTATCTCATCGCCTGCGAGAAGACTCGGAGTGGTGCGATTGTGGATCCGTATCTGGAAATTCCCCGTATTCTCCAATCGGCTCGGGACGAAAAGATCCGGATTGAGCAGATCCTCCTCACCCACACCCACCGCGATCACTGTGCGGGCGTCCCTGAGGTCGTGACGGCCACGGGAGCGACGGTCTACGTTCACGAAAAGGAAACCCAGAGGGTCCCGGGAAACGGAAACTTGGTGTTCTTGAAGCAGGGCAGCCGCGTGCAGATCGGCGAGATACCACTGGAGGTGATCCACACGCCTGGACATACTCCGGGAGGAGTGACTTATTACCAGCCGGAATCCGCGCTGGCATTGACCGGAGATGTTCTCTTCGTGGGCTATTGCGGCCGCGCCGATTTGGCCGGCAGCGACGCCCACGCATTGTGGCACAGCCTTCAAACCCTGGCCAAACTTCCCGACCACACGGTCATCTACCCCGGCCACAATTACGGCAAGACCCCAGTTTCCACTCTGGGACGAGAAAAGTCCTCGAACCCTTATTATCAATGCCGCACCGAGGAAGAGTTCGTTCAACTGCGTCTCTACGGCAAGGTTGAGTAAGTCTTTCCCCCCCTTCTGAGTCTATTTTCCCCCTGGCATGAAAATTGCTCAATGTGCCGATACGGCTGCTGTGCAGTGCTCTACCAGGGAGGTGGAAATGGTCGAAGCGTCTATATCCGGTATTCTCAGCGAGCGGGAAAAAGTTGACAGCATTGTTCGGGAAGTCAAGAAGATCATTCTTGGGCAAGATGAGCTCATCGGCAAAATTCTCATAGCGCTTTTTGCCGGGGGGCACGTGCTTCTGGAGGGGGTTCCCGGGCTGGCCAAGACCCTGCTGATTTCCGCCATCGGCAAGACCATTGGCGGCACCTTCCGGCGCATCCAGATGGTGCCGGACATGATGCCCAGCGACCTCGTGGGGACCTACATCTATGCCAGCGGGCGCTTTGAGGCGGAGAGGGGTCCCGTCATCGGAGCCCACATTGTTCTGGTGGACGAGATCAACCGAGCCCCCGCCAAGACCCAGGCAGCTCTCCTGCAGGCCATGCAGGAGCGCCAGGTCACGATCATGGGAAAGGAGACCTTCGAGCTGCAGGACCCCTTCATGGTCCTGGCCACCCAAAATCCCATCGAGCAGGAGGGGACCTATCCTCTCCCCGAGGCTCAGTTGGACCGCTTCCTCTTTAAGCTGGTCGTGGATTACCCGAGCCGGGAAGAAGAGATTCAGATCCTGGAAAACGCCCATCTCGACCAGCGCAACCAGATCGAGGCGGTCCAGAATGTCATTACCCCCGAAGACATTGTGGCGCTGCGGGAAGAGATCCGCCGCGTTGTACAGGTGGGCCGGCCGGCCCACGCTTACATGGTGGACCTGTGCCGGGCCACCCGCCACCCCGCGGATTACGGGCTCGGCGAGCTGGGGGAAAAGATCCGCATCGGTGCCTCACCTCGGGGGATTCTGGCCCTGCGCGATGCCGCCAGGGTTTACTCCTTCATAAAGGGGAGGCGCCATGTCTACCCGCAAGACATCCAGGCCATTGCCAAGGAGGTCCTGCGCCACCGGATACTCCTGGAGTACACCGCCGAAATGGAGGGGATCAGAGCGGACGATGTGATTCAGATGATCCTCAGTGGAGTCAGCGTACCGTGAAGGATATCTTGCAGCGGCTCAAGCAGGTCAATTACTTCATCAACTGGTACTCGCTTTCTCTGCGGCCCGGGAAGTGGTTCAGCGTGTACCGGGGAGCCGGGATGGAGTTCGAGAAGATCAGCCGCTACGATTTCGGCGAAGATCCGCGCTGGATCAACTGGAAGGCAACGGCCCGCTTCGGCGGCATGAGAACCTACAAGAATACGTATTTTGAGGAGCGCGAGCTCAAGCTCATGCTGCTGGTGGATTTGAGCGGCTCCATGGACTTCGGCAGCGGCCGGGCCAGCAAAAGGCGCCTGTCCGCCGAAGTCGCGGCCGTTCTGACC
>DATEAK010000376.1:0-2703 GCA_035288405.1 bacterium
ACGAGGTCGTACGTCCCATGGGCTTCTCCGGATGGGCTCAGTCTGCTGGTCCGGAAGATTGGCAGGTTTACTTTTTTCGCTCCGGGAACCCAATCACAAAATCTCCGGGAAATGTCGCTGCCCCATCAGTGGAGAGCGAGACGGAGAAGGCAGGTGAAGTGTCAATTGATGTCCGTGGCTTGGAGCCACCGCAGCCCATGGAGCGAATTCTCGCGGCTCTAAATCGCCTCCAGTCGGGCCAGCGTCTCCTGGTGATTCACGAGCGCCGTCCTATGTTCCTGTTTCCCCGCCTTGCGGAGCGCGGCTTTTCCTACGAGATAAACGAAGAGGAAACAGGAAAAGTCATTTTGAGAATTTGGAAACAACTCCCGTGAACGGTGTCATGGCGAAAACGACTACGACGCCCGCAATTGCAAAGGGAGGTAGCCTGAGCTTGCCCTTTCGCTATTTCTGGGCGGCATCCGGGTCTCTTCTGATCTTTGTGGCCCTGCTTCCTGTCGCGGCAGGATCTCTGGAGGGTGGAATTCTGCACCCTCGCTTTCTGGCCTTGGCTCACCTGGCTGTCCTGGGTTGGGCCACCATGGTGGCCATGGGCGCCTTGTTCCAACTCGTTCCCGTCATCCTGGAGGTCGTTCTCTGGAGTGACGTGCTGGGGCGCGTGCAGTTCTGGTTTTACAGCATCGGAGTTTTGGGGCTGGCAGGGAGTTTCTGGTACGGGCGCCTGGGAGATGGAGTCCCGTTCTTTGGTCTGTTGGTGGCTGTGGGGATTGTCTTGTTCCTGATCAACGCGGCATTTACGCTGGCCAAGGTTAAGAAGATCGATCTCACGGGGATTCATATCCTGGCGGCCTTCCTCTGGTTCACTCTGACTACTTTTTCCGGGTTGGCTCTGGCGGTGAACTTCCGCATCGGTTTTCTCGATCGTGCGGTTTTTGAGACTCTCAAGGGTCACGCCGCCTTGGGGCTCTGGGGTTGGCTGAGCCTTCTCATCGTGGGAGTTTCCTACAAACTTTTTCCCATGTTTACTCTGGCCCACGGATATTCTCTGCGAGCCGGAAAACTCGCGTTCATTTTGGGGAACCTGGGGCTTCTGGGACTCCTGGTGGGGGACTGGGTGCTGGGCTCTCCGCAGATATGGAATCAGGTAGCCTCCCTCCTTATCGTGCTGGCAATCTTTTCTTATGGGAAGCAGGTGCTCGACATGCGCCGCACCCGGCTGCGTCCCATCAGTGTTCCCATTAAGTATGCGTTGGCGGCGGTCCTCTACCTTCACGTTGCAGCGCTTCTCGGGGTCATCCAGGTGCTGGGGCTCGGGGATTCTTTCGAGGGGCTTGATTTTGGCCTGGGGGCTCTGGTGATCCTGGGCTGGATCACCCTTAGCATCGTTGGGTACCTGTTTAAAATTTTCCCGCATCTGAACTGGCTTAAAAAATACGGAGACAAAGTGGGCTTGGAGCCGGTCCCTTCCATGGAGTCCATGGTGGACGAGCGTCTGCCCCGGGCCGGATTTGTTTTGTTTAACGTAGGAGTTTTGCTCCTTACCATCGGCTTCATGATTCTGACCCCCTTTGTGGTGCAATTGGCGGGCTTGGTTTTGTTGGCCGGAGTGATTGTGTTGATGGTTGCTATGAAACAAGCTCAGAGGGCGTGAGGCACGCGTGTTTGACTTTCAGCGCTCACCGTTTATTGTGATTTGGGAAGTAACCCGGGCCTGTGCTTTGTCCTGCGTTCATTGTCGGGCCGAGGCCATCGCGCGCCGGAACCCGGAGGAATTAACCCAGGAAGAGGGAATTGCCCTTCTCGATAAAGTTTCCACTTTCGGCGATCCGCTCCCTCTCCTGGTTTTTACCGGAGGCGATCCCCTGCGGCGGCCGGACGTCTACGATCTGGTGAGATACGGCGCCCAGAAGGGGTTTCGCGTTTCACTGACTCCGAGCGGCACCGCGGCTGCCAAGAAGCATAAGATTGAAGCTCTGAAGGAAGCGGGTCTTGCCCGCCTGGCGGTGAGCCTGGACGGTTCGACCCCCGCAGTTCATGACGCCTTCCGTCGTGTCAAGGGATCCTACAACTGGACACTACGAATTTGCGATTACGCCCGCGAGTGCAACCTCCCGATTCAAATCAACAGCACGATTACGCGCCACAACCTGGGGGAACTGGAGCCCCTGTCAAAGCTTGTGGAAAAGCTGGGCGTGGCTCTGTGGAGTATTTTTTTCCTGGTCCCGGTGGGGAGGGGAAAAGTCGAGGACGAGGTGACACCCTTGGAATACGAAAGGGTCCTCAATTCACTTTACGAACTTTCCCGTCAGGCTCCATTCGGTATCAAGACGACGGAGGCTCCTCACTTTCGACGGGTGGCGATCGAGCGGCCCCAGGGAATTCGCCGGGATGGAAGACCCGTGGTCCCTATGCCACTGGGACCGGTGGGGACATTGCCGCGACGCTCTATCCCCTGGGCCGGTGGTGGAGAGGTGGAAATCTCCGCGGATGGGATCGGACGAGCCCCCCGAGGTGTAAACGACGGTAACGGGTTCGTCTTCATTGATCACTTGGGGGAAGTCTATCCAAGCGGCTTTTTGCCCCTGTCTGCCGGCAACGTGAAGCGGGAGAGCTTGGTCCGACTCTACCGGGATCACTTCCTCTTTCGGGATCTGCGGGACCCGGAAAAACTCAAAGGGAAATGATCCCGGTAGAGTCGGACCA
>DATEAK010000377.1:0-4961 GCA_035288405.1 bacterium
CCTGATCACCAAACCAACCGGGAGTCTGGCGGACTTCAATACATTTCTCCACGAGTCCGGCCATGCATTTCACTACTCCTGCACCGAAGCTCATTTGGACTTCGAATTCAAGAAGCTCGCCCCTTCTTACGCCCTCACGGAGACCTACGCGTTCCTACTGCAAAAATTGACTTGTGAGCCTGTCTGGCTGCAAACCTTCCTGGGAGTGAATCCATCTGAGGCTCACACGATCAGCTACTACACTGTTCTAAGCGACCTCTACCTGTTTATGCGCTATGTCGCCAAGTTCTCTTACGAGATCGGCCTCTTCTCACAGTCTGGTCGCATTCCAACGGAAGCTCGTAGCCTATACCGGGAATCTCTCAGCAACCGCACCGGGTTTCTTTTCAGCCTTGCGGATTACCTTAACGACATGGACGAGGAACTGTATTCGGCCGATTACTTACGGGCCTGGATGGGTGAGCGTCAACTGGCCCAACACCTGCGCAGGGAACTGGGCGAAGACTGGTCCCGCAAGACCCAAGCCGGTTCCCTGCTGAAAGCACTCTGGTCACAGGGGGATCAGGTCGAGCTTGAAGACCTTCTGGGCACCTTGGGCTTTGTGCCTTGGGACACCGAACCGCTCATCTCCTGGTACCGTGATTCCCTGGAAAGGTGAAAGGTTCTCATGCCCCTGCAGATTCCACCACTGCCCCTGGGAAGAAAAGGAACCGTAGAAAAACCGGTACGAGTTGAAGACACGGCCGATTTTCAAGGGTATGAAGGCGTTCCTGTGCTCTCAACTCCCTCCCTTTTCCTATGGATGGAACTGGCCTGTGCAGCAGCCGTGGAAGGACTCCTGCCGCCTGGTCTCAGACACGTGGGAACCCGTACGGACGCCAGGCACCTGGCGGCAACTCCCATCGGCCTCAAGGTCACGGCCGAGGCCGAACTTATAAAAGTGGACGGACGCCGCTTGATCTTTCGCTGCCAGGCCCGCGATCCCGTCGGACTCATCGGAGAGGGAATCCATGAGCGCTGGATCGTCGACTGGGCGCAGTTCTGCCAGGGGCTGGAAGAAAAAAAACGGATCTGCGCTTCGCTTCAAAACCCGCAGTCCCCTTTAAAAGGAGAATAAAGATGAACCGTGATAACGCTGCGCCCCTGCGCGGGAGCTGGGGGATTATTCTGGGTGCCTCCAGTGGATTTGGAGAAGCAACGAGCCTTGAGTTGGCCCGACAGGGTATGAACATTTTTGGTGTTCACCTGGACCGCAAAGCGACTCTGGTGAACGCGGAGCGAATCAAAAGCCAAATCCAGCAGGCAGGATGCCAGGCTGTTTTTTTTAACATCAATGCGGCGGATCCCGAGCAACGGCAGAAAGCACTGGACCAAATGGAGGCAAAGTTCAAGGAACAGGGCGGAGAAGGGATCATCCGGGTCTTGGTGCACTCGCTGGCCTTTGGTACGCTCAAACCTTATTATGATCCGGACCCGGCCCAGGCGCTTACTCCCGCTCAAATGAATATGACTTTGGACGTTATGGCTCACAGCCTGGTTTACTGGGTGCAGGACTTGGTGGCTCGCAAGATGCTGACTCGAGGCAGCCGGATCTTTGCCATGACCAGCTCGGGAGGCCAGCATGTCTTCCGCACCTACGGTGCCGTCTCCGCAGCCAAGGCGTCTCTGGAATCTCACATCCGCCAGCTTGCCCTGGAGCTGGCCCCTCTGGGAATTACAGCCAACTCGATCCGCGCCGGAGTTACGGATACCCCTGCCTTGCGCAAGATTCCCGGCCACGAACAGATGGTCGAGCTCGCCATGCGTCGCAACCCGAGCGGCCGCCTGACCACTCCTCAAGACGTGGCAACAGCGATTGCGGCTCTAAGCTTACCGGGAACTCAATGGATGACGGGCAACGTCATCGGCGTCGACGGCGCCGAAGACATCGTCGGATAAAGCTCCAAAGCACTACTGCTCCCGGATTCTCCGGGGCACTCCGAAGTAGGTGGCCTTGCGAGTCAGTTCTTCCAGTTGGGACTGGAGATTCTTGAGATTGGCTTCATCTGTTGGGACTTCCTTCTTGTACTGGTCATACTGGCCAATCTCGACCTTGCTGTAGGAAGACCCCATGCGCTGCCCGCGTTCGTAGGCCTGGACATAGGTTTTCTTCTGAGTCAGATCGCTTTGGAGCTGCTGGATCTTTTTCGTCAGGTCCGAAAAGGCCTTCTTCCATTCCTCCTCGGTCTGCCCCCCGTAAAGAGTACCTTCCTTTCCGACCGGCTCTTTGGATCCCGGAGCTCCCGCTTGGGGAGGACTTCCCGCCGCAGGCTTCGTTCCCTCGGATTCCTTGGGGGGAGTGCTCCCTTGTGACGGAGCAAGTTGGCGCTGCTCCACCTGAGAGCGGTATTGGAGAGGGATGGAATAGAAATCGTCGGTGAAGTGAACCGTCCCCTGGTCGTCCACCCACTTGTAGAGAGTCTGCTGTCCTCCCCCCGGTGAAGGCAGAATCATCGGAGTTCCCACAAGAAGTCCTGCCAGAATGCCGGCTCCAAGCCACATTTTGCGCATATGCTTATTTCCTCATTTCCCCCCGGACCATCTGTAAGTGGCGCGTGAGTACCGGGACCAGAACTTTCCAGTCCCCAACCAGACCGAAGGTGGCATGCTGAAAAATCGGAGCCTTTGGATTTGTATTAATAGCCACCACGTTGTCCGCACGCTGCATTCCGATCGTGTGATTAAAGGCACCGCTAATTCCGATCGCAATGTAGAGTTTCGGAGAGATCGTCTTTCCCGTAAGCCCGATCTGCTGCTGGCGGAGGATCCATCCCTTGTCCACCACCTTGCGGCTGCCTCCAATTCGGGCGTCCAGCACTCGTGCCAGATCGGCAATCACCGGGAGGTTTTCAGGTCCGCCGATTCCCATTCCCACGGAGATAACAACTTCAGCGGTATCGAGAGCCATCGCCGCCTCATCTAATTCGGGCACGACGCGCACGAGACGCGTGGAAACGGGTTTCAGATCCGGCCTGAAATTCTCGACCGGCGCTTGCTTCCCTTCCAGCAGGGCAGGGGTCTTCAGAATTCCGGGGCGCACCGTGGCCATCTGGGGATCCGTGCGGGAAACAATGGGCGCCACGATGTTTCCCCCAAAAGCGGGCTTGAGCTGCACGAGCCTTCCTTCCGAATTGAGTTCCAGTCCCACGCAATCTCCCGTGAGACCCAGGCCCAGCCGGGCGGCAACCCGGGGAGCAAAATCCCGGCCATTGGCCGTAGCCGGGATCAGGACGACAAAGGGCTTGTTTCTCTCGATCGCTGCTGCCAGGGCCTCTGAATAGCCCTCGCTGGAATAGTCCCGCAGTGCGGGATGATCCAGAAGCAGGACACGATCCGCTCCATAGCCGCCCAGAATCTGGCTTGGCTCAGAGATGCTGTTGCCAATCAGGACGGCAACCAATTCACTGCGGAGCCGGGTAGCAAGCTCGATCCCTTTTCCCAGAAGCTCGAAAGTGACCGGCCTAAACTTCCCTCTGTAGGATTCCGCGACCACCCACACCGCTTTCTCGGGATGGTCGATTTTCCGTTGGCTGGAAACGCGGCTCCCGGCTTGGTCAGATTCCTCCTGCCAGCGGCGAAAAAGCCCTTTTTTCAATAGGCGTCTTACAAGTTCCGCCGCGGCTGCGTCGGGATCCTCCGTAGGGATCATCTCTGCCGCGCGTTTGCTCTCCACGCTGTAGATCTGCTCCACCCGAGTCGGAGAACCGGCCGCGCCAAATAGCGAAAGGTCCGGAGAGAGATCCGCAGCGCTCAGGCGCGAAAGCGGTTTCTCTCGGGCTGCTTTAAGATCTTCCGGAGTCACTTTCTTGGGAAAGATTAAGCGCTCGGCCGCCGTTAAAAGAGCAGGCAGTGGGACGTCCAGGACCTCGTACCCATCATCCGTCTCCCTTTCTGCAAGGAGGCTCTTCCCTCCGGGCTGCACCTCGACCTTGCGCACCCCCGTCACCTGAGGAATATGGAGAAGCTCCGCAACTTCGGGTCCCACCTGTCCCGTCTCCGCATCGACGCTGTAACGGCCGCAAAATACCAGGTCGCACCCTTCCCGCTCGATGAGCATGGCCAGGGTCCGAGATGTAGCCAGAGTATCGGCCCCGGCAAAAGCCCGATCCACAAGATGAATGGCGCGGTCCACACCCATCGCCAAAGCTTCCACCAGGGTCTCCTCCGCTTGAGGCGGCCCCATGGTCACTACGAGGACTTCTCCCCCAAGCTGCTCTTTGAGGGCTACCGCCTGAGTAATCGCCCTGCGGTCAAAGGGGTTGATGATATTCTCGACCCCTTCACGAATGAGAGTCCTCGTTTCAGTATCAAATTTTAAGTCCTCAACCTCCGGAACCTGTTTGATGCAGACAATGATCTTCATGAAACCCGATCCCCCTCGCCCAGCATGATATCCTGTAGGCTGTTACTGGCCCTTGTAGCCCACGGTTTCACAGGTGTCAAGGAGATTGACGGCTGGGTCCCGGAACGCGCGACATCCCTCAATTGGAGCGAACACCCTCTGGAATCCTTACCCGGGAGAAGATCACCAGGGCCATGCCAAGAAGAAGGAGAAGCGCAGCGATTGCCGCCCGGTACTTGAGATCTTCCCGGGAGGAAAAGAGCAAAAGCATCCCGGACCAGACCAACGGTCCCACCACTGCGGCAACCTTGCCGGTCACTCCGTAAAGGCCAAAGTATTCTCCGATCCGGTCCGGTGGTGCCAGGGCAAGCAGACAGAGGCGAGACACCACCCACACTCCACCCAACCCTGCGCCCGCCAGCATCCCCACAAGATAGAAAAGATTTGGAGAGCGAATCATCAGGGCCAGGATCAGTGCCCCGATCCAGACACCCAAAACCCAGAGCATCAGTCCTTTCAGCGGACGGCGGTCACAGAGCCACCCCCAGACATAGGAGGCCAGGATGGCCGCCACGGTCGA
>DATEAK010000378.1:0-6660 GCA_035288405.1 bacterium
AGCGGAGAGCCTCCTGCCGGTCGGCCCGGCCCTTACCTCTATCCTCTAGAACACGAAGGAAGTGCCGGAGGGCTGAGACAACACAGCCCCGACGGCAATCCCGCGCTGCATTGTAGCGTGCGGCGTTCCTCGGGATGTTCACATAGTGCCACGGGTCTGTCTCGGGGCGGGTCGGCCGAATCTCATCTGCCCAGTCAGCCACGTCCGCCAGTGTCGTCGCCGGTCCCAGGAGATCCGCAACCTTCACCTTGGCTTCCGGCGCGAGCAGCGTTGCTGCGGCAAGGGCCACGGTAGAATGGCCTGTTGCTCCCCAGGGTGCGGCTGGAGTGGGAATGAATAGAGTCAGCGTGAGGGCGAAGGCCGCCGATCGCTGCAAGAGAGTCATAGGTTTTTCACCGGGCAAGAAGCCGCACAGTCTCGGCCTCGACTTCGTTGTAGAAGGGTCCGATCTGGATAATCCTCTCCAGGTCGTGATACAGAGGGGGCATCTTCGTTTATCCCAATAGATCGAATTGGCTAATTCCTGATATCCTGCAGAAACCACTCCGGAGGCAATTTCTTTCCTAACCCGCGCTCCTTTGCTACTTCAAAGACCTTGCAGGCCACGGCGGCAAACTGCACCCCCGTCCCCTCGCACAGGAAATAAAACACCTCTTTCTCGGAAGTTCTTCCCGCATGCTTTCCCACAAGCACATCTTTCAAGCTAGCCGCCCGATCGCTCACCACCGCTTCCTTCTGGAGAGTCTCCTGGCTGCTTCCCCCCAGGCTCGGTGGTCTCCAGCCCTCGGGCGTGGTGAAGTGGTTTTCCGCCACCCCGCTGCGATACGTAACGAAGCCATCCAGAGAGGAAAAACCCGAATCCTGAAGCTCATTAGTACTCACACCGCTTAAGAACATTCCCTTCTCGATCCACTCCCCCTTAAGGACCGGAGTTACGGAGTCCGTACAGGTGGCGACAATATCGGCCCCCTGGACTACATCGTAGGGATCCTCACACGCCTGCACATCAATTCCAATTCGAGACCGCATCTCTTCGGAAAATTGCCTTCTGTGGTCCGAATCGGGACTAAACACCCGAACCCGCTCCAGTTTCCGAATCAGCGCAAATGCCTCCAGGTGGGCCTTCGCCATTCCTCCAGATCCCAGTATCCCCACAACCTTGGCATCTTTGCGGGACAGATACTTTGCCGCAATTCCTGCCGTTGCTCCAACCCGCAGGTGCTGGACAAAACCGTCGTTTAGGATGGCCAGCATCTCTCCGTTCTTCGCACTGAAGAGTATAATGAAGCCACAATACTTTCCCGGCATCGTATTCCACCAGACCGCTCGCCTCAGATCCCCTTCCCCAATCCATGAAACCAGATCCGACTTGATCCGAATGGCTACCACTCCTAAGCTCCGGATCCCTCCTTCCATGGTGCAGTACCGGTACCACTGATTTGAGTTATCCGTAGGGATGTGAATGTTCGATTTGGTCCGATTCGTGGCGGATCCCTCCGCTTCCTCCATATAGACCTTCTCCAAGAGATCCATGCACACTGGCATGGAAAGCGTTTGGGCTGCTTCTTCGTTGTTGATCAGCAAAGGCATCTTCACACCTCTTCCTTTAACGGATCGCTTCCTTCATAAAGCGGTCATCGATTAGATTCCGCAGGTCCATGGTCTTCAGTTTTGGATTTGCCCCCACGAGGGACTCCCGCACGTTCTCGAGCCCCTCAAGATCAGGCATAGGGGGACTGGAGAGGGCGCTCACATACTCGTTGTACCCTTCCCGCAAGAGTTCCGGGTCGCCCCCTTTGGCGTATTTTCTCAGTACCAGGAGGGCAATGTCGGGATTTTTCTTGTAGATTGCGACACCCTCGGTGATGGCCTTCATGAAAGCCCTGGCCACCCGGGGATTCTCCTGGACATAACGGTGAGAGGAGACGATTCCAGCAAACGTGAACCGCTGGTTTAGGTCGGGGAGAAACACCAGCGATTTGTAGCCGAGTTTTTTTCCGATCGTGGTCGTAGGGGGTGAAACCACCCCTGCCTGGACAGCACCTGATCTCATGGCCATCAAGATGTCGGGAACCCCTCCAATGTAAGAGAAAAGCACCTTGGACGGATCCAGGTTCAGATGCCTGAGGGCCATCTGGACGGCAATCTCGGCGGACGATCCTTTGCCGGTGATGCCGATCCGTTTCCCAATCAGGTCCGCCGGACTCCTGATAGACGGGAGGGCCAGGAGAGTGAAGACCATACTTCGGATCGTGGTGCCGAGCCAGACCACGTCGCCCCCTTCGGACCATGCGTTCAGCACCGCTACGGGACCGATGTGGGCAAACTGGAGCTCGCCTGACAGCAGGGCTTGCATTGTGGGCGAGGCGGTACGGATGTAAAGCAGCTCCACGTCCAGCCCCTCCTTGGCAAAGGCCCCCGTCTCTTTAGCCGTCCAAATGCTGCCAAGGCCGGCCGATATAGCACTGTAGGCTGCTTTGATCCTGACCGCCTGAGCCAGAGAACTAGCAGGAGCGAATAGGGTTGATCCCATCAGAAGCAGAGCCACAGCCGCCGCCGGCAAGTTCAGGCTTCGTGTCCTACTTGTCCCCATCGTGCTCTTTTTAATCATTATTTTCTCCTTCAGTTCTCCTTTCCGGAAAATGGGTTCGCAAGGACCAAAGGTTCCCTCCGCAAATGAATATGGCAATCGGGTGATTGCGACGCGGAAGATAATCATCTAAAGTCTGTGACCTTTTCCGGAGATTGTTGAACTTGTAACCTGAATTTTGCACCACGTTTCCGATTTCTTGATTCCGTCTGAGCTGTTTTCATCTATTATCGCATTGGTGTCGCGCCCCTTTCTGCCCACGTGCAAAGATTTCTTTGCGCACCATGGGCTTGAACTCCAAGCCCTTACGCGGCCGCTCGCACCTCCCTTCTCCGGCGGTCCAAATAGCCCAGGAAATCCATCAGTCCCGCCGCCCGCTGCTCGTGCATCGAGTAGAGCACCGCGTCGCGATTGCCGTGGAAGCGAATCTTGGCCGCCACGTAGAGCATCTTGAGCCGCGCAATCCGAATCGTGTGATCCGGCATGCGAATGCGCATCGGTTCCGGCACAGGCTGGCCTTGCAGCGTCTGCTGTTCGGCATGGCCCGCCAGCATCTTCATCCAGCGCCACAGGTTGTAGGCCAGCATCACGATCTGAAAGAACGCATGATGTGCCTGAAAGCGCTGCGAGGGGATGGCCAACACCCCCTCCCGTTGGGCTTCCCCGATCAGGTTCTCGACGTCGGCCCGCTGATCGTACTCCTCGATGACCTTGTGAGGGCGGCCCGTCTCGTCGGTAGCAAACACGCGGTAGACGTAATTCTCCAACAGCTTCAACTGCCGATCGCCCACTTGCTCCTTGCGGATGCGCATCGCCACGAACCGACACGGGGCCTCCCAGCCCAAGGGCTGATAGATGCACTCGTTGTACTCGTGCTCCCCGTGCCGATACCAGCCCTCCTCCGAGAAGGGGGGAGCACAGCGCTTGTTGCCGAACGTGAACCGAAACCCCTCCTCCCGACAGGCTTTCACGCTCTCCCAGCCGATGAACTCCCCGTCGCCATGGACCCGAACGCGCTCGACGCACTCGGGCAACAGCCGGCGGAACTGCCGAATCTGCCGCGCCACCTCTCGGTTGTTCATCGTCTCCCCCCGCCGCTGCGTGCCGCACAAGTACTCCCGCGTCTCTGCCACAAAGCACAGCACCGGCCGCAGCCCCTTCTTGCCTCGATGCTTGGGGTTGTGTCCCTTGCGCGCTCCCTCGATGGCCCCGTACACGGTGCTCACCGTCGTGTCGATGTTCACGGTCACCCGCCTCGGCCGGTACGCGCACAAGGCCCACACCTTCCCCCGCAGCGCCGCCCCCAGCTTCAGCAGCGAGGCCGACTGCACGATCGACAGCGACCGTACGTACCGCCAGAACGTGCTCACCGCCGGCACCACCGCCACGCGCAACATCCCGCAGACCATCGCGTCGTAGCGCACATACGCAAAGTGCCCCAGCCGCTGAAACCCAATGAACAGCAGCATCAGGATCCCCAGCACCATGCGATATCCGCCCAATTTCGGTTCCCGCTTCGGGGGCACATAGTGGTGGGCAAACGCCTGCTCAAACCCAATCAGGTCCAGAAACTTGACCAGCGCCAACAGCCCCCCGAAGGCCGTCAGCCGCTCCGAGCATTCCCCGTATGGCGTCTCCGCCGTGATCCGCACGGCACGCGCCACCTTCACTGCCCGGGCCCTGTTCGACCCTTGCTTTCCACGCCAGTTTGTCTTACCCTTGCGCTTAACCATCGGGGTTACCTCCTCTCGGCTTGGCCGTTGTTCAATCCAGCCAATCCTACCGGAGGTACCCGGTGGTTTCCTAATCGCTTTTCAGTCGCTCAGTGCAAAATTCAGGTGTAACACAAGAGAAGAGGGCCGTAAAGACCGATTTGATCCAACCATCTGGCTGGCACCCAACTACCCGAGAGTTTCGGGAAGGTCCGTAGGTTAATATAACACGCTATTGACACATTCGCGATAGAAGAATAGAAATCATTTATTCGATAGATTCCTGACTATAAAAGGAAGCAACCAAGGAGATGGGAAGGTAGCGGGTAGGAATCTCTAACACAAACGCGGAGTTTGGGGAGGGTTTTCGTGGAACCTGAAATTTTTGATGATCTTCGTTCTTTCATTGAGGCGGCTAAGAAGATAAGCGAGTGGAGGGAGATCAAGGGAGCGAATTGGGATCTTGAGATCGGGACATTGATCGAAGCCGCAGCCGAGCGGATCCCTCAGCCACCGATGCTCCTGTTTGACGAAATCAAAGGATATCCTCCGGGTTTTCGAGTGCTCAGTCTCCCTTTTGCGTCCTATAAACGAGCTGCCTTGGCGCTGGGGCTCCCCCACGATCGGAGCAAGCTGGAGGGAGTGCGCCTTGCCGCCCGCAAGATGAAATCGTTGCAGCCGATTCCTCCGAAAGAGATCAAGAATCCTCCGGTCATGGAGAATGTGATGAGCGGGCCTGAAGTGGACCTGTTTCGGTTTCCCGCGCTGCGCACTCATAAGGGCGACGGCGGGCGCTACATCGGGACGGGAGATGTCGTGATCAATCAGGATCCCGACAGCGGTTTTATCAATATGGGCACCTATCGCATGCAACTGCATGATCGAAATCTCTTGGGACTCTGGATGAGCCCGGGCCAGGATGGACGCATGATCTGTGCGAAATATTGGGAAAAGGGTCAGGCCTGCCCGATTGTGGCTACTTTTGGGCAAGACCCGATGACCTTCATGGCCTCCAATGCCAAGATCCCCTGGGGGAAATCCGAGTTGGATTATGTGGGGGGCCTCAGGGGGAAACCTTTGGAGATCATCCATGGGCCAGTCACCGGCCTTCCCATTCCGGCTCACGCGGAGGTAGCGATCGAGGGGGAAGTGCCCCCACCGAGCGAAGAGGCACGGGACGAGGGGCCTTTTGGGGAGTGGCCGGGGTATTACTCGGGAGGAAGTATCGGCACAGGGGAGCCTCAACCGGTGATCCGGGTGAAAGCCGTGTATCATCGAAACGAGCCGATACTTTTAGATGAAGCTCCTCTGTGGCCGGGGGCGATCCGGATGGATTTGAGCCTTCGAGCGGGCCTGCTGTGGGACCAACTGGAAAATGCGGGGATCCAGGACATCACAGGGGTCTACGGGCATACGACTTACCTTTATGTCGTGGCCATCAAGCAGCGTTATGCAGGGCACGCAAAGCAGGCGGGATTGGCGGCAGTTGCTGCCGGTGCGTCCGCCAGGAATGGCAGGTATGTCGTGGTCGTGGACGATGACATCGACCCCACGAATATGTCGGAAGTTCTCTGGGCAATGATGACCCGGGTGGATCCGGCGACCGACATTCACATCATCGACGGGTGTTGGAGCACCCCCCTGGACCCCCGGATGCCTCCGGAAAAGAAAGCAAACCGCGATCATACAAACAGCCGCGCGATTTTCTATGCGGTCAGGCCATACGCGTGGCGAAACCAGTTTCCCAAGTCCTCCAGGTCGGAGCGGGAATTACTGGAAGGAGTGATCAAGGCTTACTCCCATATCCTTCCGTTCCCTTCATGAGACCGCTCGCTGACCAATAGGTTGGCCGAGTGCTTCCGGGTAGGGTTGGCCTTCTCGAGACAATCTCTATAACAGGAGGAGTCATGGACAGAGGAAGGCAGTTTCGCTTCCTGATGACCCTGATCGGTCTGCTCACCTGGCTGGCAGTCATGGGAATCGCCGGTACTCCGGCTCTCGCCGCTTCGAAAATTTCCATCGTCTATTCGGCCAAGGTCTTTAACCTATCTCCGGTATGGATTGCCATGGAGCAGGGGCTCTTCGAAAAACGGGGGTTGACGGTGAAACTCACTTACATCGGCGGAGCTCCTCCCGTGGTGGCCACACTCTTGGCCGGTGGAGCCGATGTGGCCGTGGTCGGAGGTGTAGGGATTATACGGGCCTACCTGGGGGGGGCCAGGAACCTGGTCTTTATCGGAGCCTTAAAAAACATCCTTACCGGCGCCATCGTGGGCAAGCCTGAATTCCGGACAGTGACCGATCTCAAAGGGGAAAAAATCGGAGTCTCCCGGATCGGGAGTAATCCTCATTATCTGG
>DATEAK010000379.1:0-5553 GCA_035288405.1 bacterium
GGGAACCCCCCATCGCGGGCGTCGATTCCCCGCTCTTGGTGGAGGGAGTCCGCCGGCACGGCCAGCCGGAAGTCGTTTATTTTCCCCGCCGGGAGATCCAGGATGCGTTGCCCGGGTTCGTGAGTCCTGGAGATGTCCTGCTCACCCTGGGAGCCGGTGATGTGTGGAAATGCGGTGACAATTTTCTCAAGAGTAAGAGGCCTCACAAGCGGAGGAAAGGAAATTGATCGCGGCCAAGGGATCGAAGGATTCCTGCGCAAGGACTTTGGGAATTTCCACCGACCTCTTTCAGGGACTTGAGGTGGCGGTGAAGAGAGAAGCGCTTCTCGGGAAGTATACCTCTCTGCGAATCGGCGGTCCGGCGCAGATCCTGGCTCTGCCGCGTACGGTGGAGGCCCTGAAGGAGTTACTGGTCCGTGCTCGCCGGGCCGGACTGCCGGTCTTTCTCCTGGGGCAGGGCAGTAATTTGCTCGCACCCGACGAGGGGATTCGAGGGATCGTGGTCTCACTGCGCCAGGGTTTTGATCAGATCGAACTTGGTCCTGGGGTGGCAAAGGAACACTGGCTTTTGAGAGCAGGCGCGGGCGTCAAGTTACAAAAACTGGTGCGGTTCTCAGCGGACCGGAATCTGGAAGGTCTGGAGTTCGCCGACGGGATTCCGGGTTCCGTCGGCGGCGCGGTGGCCATGAATGCCGGGACCCGATATGGAGAGATTGCCTTGGTCCTCGATTCTGCCCGGGTCCTGGATTCAAACGGAGAGGTCCGGAATTGGAAAAGGGCGGAAATCCCGTTCTCCTATCGGTCGAGCCATCTCCCTTCCGGCAGCGTGGTTCTGGAAGCGGTCTTTGTGCTGCATTCCGGAGATCCGGCCGAGATACGCCGCCGCATGACAGAGTATCAGCAGTACCGACGCCGCAGCCAACCACTCTCGTCTCTCAGTGCCGGTTCGATATTTAAAACCCCCGCCGGCGCTTCCGCCGGTGCTCTCATCGACCAAGCCGGGTTGAAAGGGATGCAGCGGGGGGGAGCGGAGGTTTCTACCCGCCATGCGAATTTTATCGTAAATCGCGGCGGGGCCACGGCGGCTGACGTCCTGGCCCTGATGGCCGAAGTCGTGGAGCGGGTTCGCCTGCACAGTGGGATTGTTTTAGAGCCCGAGATTCGCTTTTTAGCGGAGCAGAGGGTGTAAGCAATGACGGATTGGCGTTATCCTCGCGGAAGTCGGATGCAGGTCTTGAAGGGGCAGCGCAGCAGACTCGGTTTCCTGCTGGCTCCCGTTGCGGCACTGGCTGTCATTACTGTGGGGATTGTCGGCGTTCGTCAGGTGCAGAAGTTCCTGTTGACTGCGCGGATCTTTCAGGTTCGTCAGGTGTTGATCAGCGGCAACCAGCAGGTACCCGGCGCGCAGATTGTGCGGATGATGAACCTCTCACCCGGAACCAATCTGTTCAGCGTCGATCTGCAGAAAGCCGGAGAAAGGATCCGCGGGATTCGCTGGATCCGCGAGGTGACTCTTCATCGCCAGCTTCCGGATACACTGCGGGTAAACGTTCGGGAAAGGACGCCATTTGCGGTGGTGGGGTCCCAGTCACGCTTGCTGGTGGATCAAGAGGGGGTTGTTCTCGAAGAGGATGTTCCTGAGGATCGCTATCGGCTTCCCGTACTGGAGGGCGTCGGCAAAATCCGCCAGACCTCGGATGGGAAGATCGAGGGAGAGGAGTTCCGTCTCGGGTTGAGTGTCCTGGCGGAAATCCAAGGGACAAAACTTGTGGAGGAGCCTTTTGTGGTGAAGCTGGAGCCTCACAATCGGGTCGTGCTGAGAGTGGAGGGGAAACCTGAGCTCAGGCTTCAGGCGCCGGCCATCACGGAACAGCTAAAACGGCTGCGGTCTCTGCAGGACTTTTGGCGTGAAAAGCCCGGCCGGGAGTATATCGACCTGACGTTTGCCAACATGGTGGTGGTCAAATGAAGATGAGAAGGGAGGTGAAACGGATGGGGCGTAAGAGGGAGAATGTGGTTGGACTCGACATCGGCACGACCAAAATCGCTGCGATCGTCGGGGAGTACGGGGATGACGGCCAAATCAACATCGTTGGGATCGGATCTCACCCTTCGCGAGGGCTCCGCAAGGGAGTTGTGGTGAATATTGAGAGCACGGTGGAGTCGGTTCGCCGCGCTGTGGAGGAAGCGGAGCTCATGGCCGGGATCAAAATTCACTCGGCCTATGTCGGGATTGCCGGCGGGCACATTCGAGGCTTCAACAGCCACGGGATCATCGCCATCAAGACCAAAGAGGTGACCCCTGCAGACATCGACCGGGTGGTGGATGCGGCCAAGGCGATAGCCATCCCCCTGGATCGGGAAGTGATCCACGTACTCCCGCAGGAGTACATCGTTGATGATCAGGACGGGATTCGTGATCCTCTAGGAATGTCCGGAGTCAGACTGGAAGGCAAGGTGCATATCGTCACGGCTGCGGTTACCTCGGCTCAGAACGTGGTGAAGAGCGTGAACCGGGCCGGCCTGGAGGTTGAGGACATCGCCTTGGAGCAGTTGGCCAGCAGCGAGGCGGTCCTGACTCCCGACGAGAAGGAGCTGGGGGTCTGCCTGGTGGATATCGGCGGCGGCACCAGCGACCTCGCCATCTTTGCCCAGGGCTGCATTCGTCACACCGCGGTTCTGTCCTTGGGCGGCAATCACGTGACCAATGATATCGCCGTGGGACTGAGAACGCCGACACACGAAGCGGAAAAGATCAAGAAGAAGTACGGCTGCGCGTTGCGGGAGTTGGTCAAGGAACAGGAAACCATCGAGGTTCCCAGTGTGGGGGGACGCGAGCCTCGTGTCCTTTCCCGGCAGCTTCTGAGCGAGATCATCGAACCCAGGATGGAAGAGATTTTCACTCTCATTCAGAGGGAAATCATCACCAGCGGGTTTGCGGATCTGATTAGTTCGGGAGTCGTGTTGACGGGTGGAGCGACGATTATGGATGGAGTACCGGAGCTCGCCGAGCGCGTGATGCACCTGCCTGTACGGCGCGGAATTCCCGCTGGGGTCGGAGGGCTGGTGGACGTGGTGAGCAGCCCCCTGTACGCCACGGGCGTCGGCCTTCTCTTCTACGGAAGACGATGCCAGCTCCAGGGACGCAATCGCCAGCTCAATGGCCATAACAAGTTCGATAAAGTGTTGAGCCGTATGAAAACATGGTTCGGAGATTTTTTCTAATGGCGCAGTTCAAAAAGGAGGCGTGACTCTATGTTTGAATTTCACGAGGAGCACGACCGGTCTGCCCGGATCGTGGTGGTGGGGATAGGCGGCGGCGGGGGCAACGCGGTCAACACCATGATCGTAGCCGGACTCAGCGGGGTCGATTTTATCGCTGCCAACACGGATGCCCAAGCCTTGAAGATTTCCCAGGCCCCGATCATCCTGCAACTGGGAGGGGAGCTCACCCGTGGCCTGGGCGCCGGGGCGGATCCGGAGGTAGGACGCAAGGCGGCCCTGGAGGATGCGGATAAGATCGCCGATCTTCTGCAAGGCGCCGATATGGTTTTCATCACCGGAGGGATGGGAGGGGGAACCGCCACCGGGGCTGCGCCCATCATCGCTCAGATTGCCAGGGAGCAAAGATCTCTGACCGTAGCGGTGGTCACCAAGCCCTTTCTCTTCGAAGGGAAAAAGCGTATGACCCGGGCGGAAGAGGGGGTGCGGGAGCTGCGCAACGCCGTGGATACGCTGATCACGATTCCAAACCAGCGATTGCTCAATGTGGTGGGCCGCCAGACTCCTCTCACGGAGGCGTTTCGCACCGCGGACGATGTTCTGCGTCAGGCGGTCCAGGGGATCTCGGATCTCATTACGGTGCCCGGGCTCATCAACTTGGATTTTGCCGATGTGCAGACGATCATGGCGGAGATGGGAATGGCCCTCATGGGGAGCGGTGTCGCAAGAGGTGAGAACCGGGCTGTCGAAGCCGCCCAGCGCGCAATTTCGAGTCCTCTTCTGGAGGAGTCTTCCATCGAAGGGGCCCGGGGAGTTCTCATTAACATCACGGGGGGAACCGATCTCTCCCTTCATGAAGTGACCGAGGCTTCCACTCTCATCCAGGAAGCGGCTCATGAGGACGCCAACATCATCTTCGGTGCCGTCATCGATCCCACCATGGAGGAGCAGGTGAGGGTCACTGTCATCGCCACGGGCTTCGGAGTTCCGGAACGCATGAGCCAGACCCCGCCCGAAAAATCCAGGGCGATTTCCGAACGGGACGATCTGGAAATTCCCACCCACATGCGCAGGGTGCAGGTAAAAAAAGAAGTCAATAGCCGGAATCCCGGAATCGTCATGTACGATGATGAAGAGCTGGACATCCCCACGTTCTTGAGGCGGCGTCCGGATTAAGAGAGCAGGGAAGCGATCAGCGGTGGAGGGCAAGTCGGATTGAGATCTCAGAGCTGAAAGCTGATACGTACTGCTTGGGGCAAAACAGCAATGAATCTGCTTGCCCTGATCTTTCCTAAGAGTCAGGACGGAACGAGCGCCGACCGTGAGTGGAAACGGTTTCAATCGAGTCTCAGGGTCCCGAAAGGTTGGCAAGTATGCGGGCAGGGGGTCTCCGATCCTCCACACCCGGGCTTCATTCCGGAAATTGGATCCCCCGCGATTCTTCTCTTTTGCGCCCGGTCCGAAGTGGATTTCCCTTTCGTCGTCCGGATCCTGGTTCTCCTTGGGCTGGACGGCGGAGAGGGGAAGCGCCGGCGCAACTTTCCCTGGATTCTTACCTATCTCAAAGATCCAGGGGTGAATCCGGAGCCCCTGGCCTCTTTTGTGGACGGATTTCTCCTGGACGAGCCGCAGAAAATTCTTCCCCGTATTTGCTTCGCTTTCTCCCGAGAGCGAAAATTCTGGACGTCGCGGGCGGCGGCGATGATTCCCGGGTTGTATGCGCCCCGAAACTATCCTGTCGAATATACTCCCGCCGGCGTGATTCAGAGGATCAAGCCGCGCTCTCCCTTTTCTCAACCGAAGTCCTATCCTTGCCGTTTGCCGGCAGCCTGGTGGAGCCGCCACTTTCCCGGCAAGACGACCGGCGGGACAGTGGTGCGCGCGAAGAATGCAATTCTGTGGCCCCTCGCAGGCAGTGCGAAGCTTCGCCGGCTTCTGGGCCGACCTCCCGAGGAGGAACAGTACCTGTCTCAAGTGCCGGTTCTGCTTCAGCGCGGGGCGGAAAACTTCACTCTTCACTTCTTCGTGGGACTGCCGGGAGAAGGAGAGGAGGATCGGGAGGGGATTCTCCGTCTCGTGAAGCGTTTCAGGCATGCAGTGATCCGGTTCTGCCGTCCCGTTCCTTTTCATGGCTTGATTACTGTGGACCTGGTCAGTTTCTCGCCGAAGCCTTTCACCCCTCTGCAGTGGGAAGGCATGTTCCCGCTTGCATCCCTCCAACTCCTGATGAAGACCGTGGTCTCCAGACTAAGAGAAGTCCCCGGGGTCCAGGTGGTTCATGATCTGCCGAAGTGGGCCTTCCTCTACGGAATGTTGGCCCGGGGAGATCGG
>DATEAK010000380.1:0-2015 GCA_035288405.1 bacterium
ACAGATAAGCAAACCAGCCGCCACAAGCATCCAAAGGATCACGGCCGCGTCAAGTATCATTTTTCCACTCTCCTCATCGCCGGCATCAGGCAACCGGCTCCAGAGCTTTGAGAATCTGGGACAGGAACTCCTCCTCGGACATTTTCCAGAAGAAGGCCGGTCTGCTGGCGTTGAATCCAAGCCTTCCCAGACCTGCCCCCGACCGTCTTTTATTAAGAGCCAATTGGGTTGGATAAAGATTCAACTTAGTTCTTTGCAATCCTTACCTATAGTTTTATTCCTGCACCCCGAGTTTTCTCAGAATATCCTCCATGAGACACCAACGGGTAAATGAGGACTGAATCAGGTTAAGACCCACGAAAGCTGTAAACAGAAACCAGTAGGGACTGCCGAAGTAGCCCAAGCCTAAGGAAATCAACACAAAACTCCCGGCAATCAACCGGATCGCTCGCTCCAGGTTCATCTCTCTGACCCTCCCCGATCCTATGCCCAAATCTGCCAGGACACTCCGGTACCCGGCTCCGACACTAAGGAGCCAGAACAGGCCCGAACGGTTCTTTCGAACAAAAGAGCCGCCTCCGAGATTCGGAGGCGGCTTCTGAACTTGCTTTGTATCTCTGGCGAGCGTGGGGAAAGGAATTCTCTTCAGTCTTCGTCAGGCCTCTCGGCCGAAGTCGTCTTGCAGACGCGTGATATCATCTTCGCCGAGATAGCTGCCGCGCTGAATTTCGATGAAAATGAGCGTCTCCTTTCCGGGGTTCTCCATGCGATGAGCAGCGCCCAATGGTATATCCGCCGTATCGCCTACCTCTAGGGTGATTTCGCGGCCTTCGAGTGTCACCTTTCCCACCCCCTGTACAACCGTCCAGTGTTCGGACCTCCGGGAGTGTTTCTGATAACTGAGACGTTTGCCGGACAGCACCTCGATTCTCTTCACCTTATAGCCATTCCCCTCATCCAATACGGTGAAGCTTCCCCACGGACGCTGGTCAAATTGCGGGGAGTTGTCGCCGCTCGCAGTTTTTTCCATGGATCAGGCTCCCCTAGTGTCCTGACTCAGAAATCCGCGCACTAAAACCCCCTCTCCCTTAAAAGGGCGAGGGTGCACAGAGATCCCAAACGCGCGTGAAAATAGTCATCGAATTTCTAATTCACCACACTAAGAAGTTCCGCGAGCGACCGGGGTGTCCTGCAACAGCTGCCTCAGCACGTACGGCAAAATCCCCCCATGCCGGTAGTAGGTTGCTTCCTCCGGGGTATCCACACGTGCAGCGACGATAAAAACCGTTTCACCACCGTCGTCGGAAACCGCCCGGACCTTGTACTTGCCGCCGGGAGTGATTCCGGAAGTAATGCCCTCGATTGAATAACTCTCCAACCCGGTAAGTCCCAGGGTTTTCGGGTTCTCACCTTCCATGAACTCGAGCGGCAGCACTCCCATTCCCACCAGGTTGCTGCGGTGGATGCGCTCGAAACTCTCGGCGATAACGGCCTTCACACCCAGCAGGAGTGTTCCTTTGGCCGCCCAGTCCCGGGAAGACCCTGAGCCGTACTCTTTCCCGGCAATGACAATCAGCGGGATACCCTCCTGCTGATAGCTTACGGACGCCTCGTAAATCGTGGTCACCTGGCCATCGGGAAAATGTTTCGTCCATCCTCCCTCCGTTCCCGGAGCCAGCAAATTTCGCAGCCGGATGTTGGCGAAGGTGCCGCGGATCATCACCTCATGGTTGCCGCGCCGTGCGCCATAGCTGTTGAAATCCTTGATTGGCACGCCTTTGCTCTGCAGATATTTCCCGGCCGGAGTGGTGGCCTTGAAGCTGCCCGCCGGGCTGATGTGATCGGTGGTGACCGAGTCGCCGAGGATGGCTAATGGCTTGGCATTGTGGATATCGGCGACGCTGCCGGGAGTCATGTTGAAGTTGTCGAAGAAGGGGGGGCGTGCGATGTAAGCCGAACCATCCCACTGATACTGGTTGCCTGTGCTCGAAGAGATGGCGTTCCACAGCGGCAGG
>DATEAK010000381.1:0-2353 GCA_035288405.1 bacterium
GCGGACATGGCACCTTTACGAAAGATGTTGAGTCCCCCAACCCCCTTGCCGCCTCCGGCTTCTACATGCTTGCTCCCGGGTCCGTGGCAAGTCTCGCATCCCTGCTTCTCGGCCGGCGTACGGGCAGCACTGGCGAACACCTTGCCCATCCTGGTCTTTGCAAACTTCGCGGCCTGCTCTTGATGGCACCCCTGGCAGATATCACTCCCGACATAGGTGGCTCCCGAGGCGGCGGCGCCGCCGTTCGTTGAGGCGGTCGCTCCTTGGGCTGCCGGGATGTAAGCCATCAGCAAGGAGATCAGCGCTACGGCAAAAACTGCGAGCAACAGATCTCTTCTGCAACTTCCCATACAGTTCCCTCCTCCTTTTTCATTTCCCGAAGCGTGTAGGGGCTCTAGCGTGTAGGAGAAAGATTACCTACCCCGACCAGCCTCTTGTTGACTCTCTTAGACGGTTGTCGATCATCATTATTTTCCGGGGACGTCCTCGGCCACTTTTTATTGTTCATAAGTTCCTGGGTTTTCTTCAGCGAGCACTACTGTAGCCGTGCTGCTCCGGCGAGTGAATATCCCGAACGGGTAAATTTTCCGGAAAAAATGGGCTACTCCAGCTAGTCCGCCAGGGCTCGTAGACAAGGAAATGGACTAGTACAAATGGGATACAAAGAGACTACGGAGAACCGGGCTTGGAAGTGAGGAACCCTGCCCGCAGGGCATAGGCGGCAGCCTCGGCCCGGTTATGAAGGTGAAGCTTCTCCATGATGTTGTGGAGATGGTTCTTTACCGTATTGTCGCTGATTGCCAGGGCTACCCCGATTTCTTTGTTCGTCTGCCCCTCGGCCACAAGGTTCAGTATCTCTTTTTCGCGTTCGCTTAAGGGGCTTGCGGGCGCTGCAGCTTTCTGCAGGCGGGAAAACTCCCGAAGAATCTTCCCGGCCATAAGGCGGGAGATGGAAGCTTCTCCTTGACAGACTCCGCGAAGAGTCTGGACAAGCGCCTGGGGCTGGATTTTCTTCAACAGGAAGCCTTGAGCTCCCCGCTTGATGGCTTCGAAGAGATTTTCATCCTCTTCCGAGACGGTCAAGATGACGATCTTGACATCGGGAAATTCCGAATGGATGAGGGCCGTAGCTTCCAGACCGTCGCAGACCGGCATCTGGATGTCCATGAGGATGACGTCAGGTTGGAGGACTCTTGTTTTCTCTAGAGCTTCCTTGCCGTTTTCAGCCTCCCCGACCACCTCGATCTCCGGGTTAGAAACGAGAAGGCTTTTGATCCCCTGGCGGAACAGAGCGTGATCGTCCACTAGGAGGATTCGCATTCGTTTCATGGTGATGCCTCCCTCGATGGGATGACGGGTAGGGTTGCGATGATTTGTGTCCCAGTGGATAGAAATCCCAAGGTCTGAGCAAGGCCGTCGTGCATCTCACGGTCACTCATGGTTCACTCGGTCCCTAGGGATCGGCCCAGAAAATCTCCCTCAACCTTCCCTTTCCCTCATGACTTCACAGTTCTCTTCACAGAGATCCCAAAAATTCCACCAGGGCTGATATTTCCTCCGCGGAAAGGTTCTGGTTCGGCATGATGATACCCCCGTACTCCTCAGGCCAGCTCTTGAGTTCGGGATGGGAGCGAATAAAAGCGGCGGGATCTCCCAGCCAACCCCTGAGCCACTCCTTGCTCCGTTTTCGAGAGACTCCGAGCAGGTCGGGGCCGATGATGCGGCCCCGACCCACGGAGTGACAGGTCTGGCAACCCTTGTTCTGGAAAGCCTGATGGCCCAATTTTGCGGCTTCCGACGCCTGTGCACTCAAGGGCGGTAGAGAGGCTTGCGCCGCTGCAGGTAGTACCTTTGGAGTTAGGGGGCGAGGCTTCGAGACGTATTCCGGGGGGAAATTTTCTTTTCTCCAGCTCAGCATCAGGAGCGCCAGTGCTTTGGCTTCCCGGTCGGAGATTCCCGGGTTGGGCATAATGCTGCCGGGAGAAACCTTTTGAGGGTCCTTGAAGTGCTGCACGTGCCAGTTAAAGGCGGTCTTTTCTCCTCCCACGCTGGAAAAATCGAGGAGTTCCGGATTTTTGTCACCCGCAAAGGTTAAGTCGGGTGCTGCAGTTCCTCCCTTTCCGTCGATGGTATGGCAACCAATGCAGCCGCGCTGTACGATCTGGCGCTTGGCCATGTTGATAAGGTCCATTCCGGGGGTCTCTGAATCTTGCCGGTGGCAGGAGTTGCATTTCACCTCCATCAACTCGCGCCGGGTCAACTCATAGCGGGCAGCAAGCTTCCGGGTGATCAGCGGATCCTCCCAGTGCTCCACCATCCCGTGAGCATCCCGGGTTCGCATGGCGAAGCCTTG
>DATEAK010000382.1:0-2811 GCA_035288405.1 bacterium
CCCGGCCATTTCCTGGTACTTGAGAGCCGGCACCTCGATGTGAATGTCCACGCGATCCAGCATGGGACCGGAAATCCGATCCCGATAGCGCTTAATCTCCAGGGGCGTGCACTGACACGACCCTAATGGGTCGGTATGGTGCCCGCACGGGCAGGGATTCATGGCAGCGACAAGCGTGAAGCGACAGGGGAAGGTAAGAGACATGGCAGCTCGCGCGATAGTCACCCACCCATCCTCCAAAGGTTGGCGCAGGACCTCGATTACATTTCGGCGAAATTCAGGGAACTCATCCAGGAAGAGGACCCCGTTGTGAGCGAGGCTGGCCTCTCCCGGAGCGGGTACTGTCCCTCCTCCGATTAAGCCCGCGTCGGAAATCGTGTGATGAGGGGATCGGAAAGGACGCTCTGTGATGAGGGCTTTCCCCTTGTGGATGATTCCCATGACGCTGTGCACCCGGGTCACCTCCAAGGCTTCCTCCAGCGTGAGCGCAGGCAGGATCGTCGGGAGACGGCGGGCCAGCATCGATTTTCCCGCGCCAGGAGGACCGATCATCAGCACGTTGTGTCCCCCCGCAGCAGCCACTTCCAACGCTCTTTTCACGTGATGTTGGCCCCGCACCTCCGCAAAATCCACCTCATAGCTGGAATCCCTTTCGAAGAGTTCGCTCACCTCCACCCGGGTTTCCGGCAACTCGGTCTCCCCGTGTAGGTAAGAGACGAGCTGGGCCAGGTTCTCCACTCCGATCACTTTGATTCCTTGCACGACGGCCGCCTCCAGTCCATTTTCCGCCGGCACAATCACCTTCAAGTATCCCCCACGCTGGGCAGCCACTGTAATCGGCAAAATTCCTCGTGTTCCCTTGACCCGGCCGTCCAGGGAGAGTTCCCCGAAGAACAGCGCGCCCGGGAGGCTCTCAGCCGGGATAAACCCGGTTGCCGCCAGAATGCCCACGGCAATCGGCAGGTCAAAGGAGGTTCCCTCTTTGCGCAGGCCCGCCGGAGCCAGATTGACCGTAATCCGGCGTTGAGGAAAGGAGAAACCGCTGTTCGTGATGGCGGCCTTGACCCGGTCCCGGCTTTCCCGCACGCTCGCATCCGGCAGGCCCACCGTGGAAAAGGTGGGAAGTCCCAGAGCCAGATCTACCTCAACCTCCACCAGGCAGGCTTCAACCCCAAGAACCGTAGCGCTCTGAACCCGGGCAAGCATCTAATCTGCTCCAAGGAGATGGATTGCTTCGCTGCTGGGAACAATTTCCTGCTCTTCACTTCCCAATCAAAGCAAAGGGAATACCAGGAAAAGAGCGCAGGCCAAAAAAGTGACAAGACTCCATTCTTCAAGCGCCTCGAGGGTTTTCCTATCCCTTGAGAAGAGCAGCCGGAATCTCAATATGCACAGTTTATTGTGCAGATCGCACAATTTTCCATGCACCCGCCGACCTTGCTTGCGAGCAGTGAAATCAGTCCCAGTATCGATTCGATTCCTGGATAAAGTTCAGAAGATCGCAGGATCAACACGGGTATTTCCACTCCTGCTATTCGTTGGGCCATCTAGGCAGCCAAGGCCGGGATTCCGATTTGTTGGACTTGAAATGGACCCGACTCCGTGGTAGGAAACCGGTATCGTCGAATCGTTAAGCGACCAGGTGAAAACATCCCAGACAGCGCGGAGGGCCGGAGATGAAAGTGCCGGTTTCAATGAGAACGGATGTTGTGGGAAGCTTGTTGCGCCCCCCCGACCTCAAGGAAGCTCGCCTTAGCTACGACGAGAGAAAGATCACGGCACAGGAGCTGCGAGAAGTGGAGGACCGCGCGGTCTGCGAGGCGGTGCGGCTGCAGGAGGAGGTGGGGCTCGACGTGATCACGGACGGGGAATTCCGCCGGCTCAACTTCCAGGACAGTTTCGGGGCCTCCGTAAGCGGATTTGAGGCAAGCCGGGGCGATATACGCCGCGTTGCGAGGATGTCGGAAGGGGGAAAACCTCTCGAGAGGTGGGAGATCCCGCTCACAGAACCCAAAGGGATCGTGATGCTCAACCGCCGGCCCGTGGTAGAGCAGCTGCGGATGGTCCGTAACGGTCCATTGGAAGAATACCGCTTTGTGAGACGGGTAGCGCGCAAGCTTCCCAAGGTGACCCTGATCGGCCCGGACCGCATCTGCCAGCGTTTTGATCACGCAGCTTCTACTGCGGTGTACCCGACCGTAGACGATTTTGCGGCCGATGTCGTCAAAATCGAGCGGCAGATGATTCGAGATCTGGTCGAGGCCGGCTGCCCATACATTCAGATCGATGCCCCCGGGTATACCGCTTACGTGGATCCCCCCTCTCTTCAGGCCATGCGTGAGCGCGGAGAAGATCCTATGGAAAACTTCTCCCGTTCCATCAAATCCGACAACGAGATCCTGCGGGGCTTTGAAGGTGTGACCTTTGGAATCCATTTGTGCCGCGGCAACCAGCGCAGTATGTGGCATCGGGAAGGGGCCTACGACGCGATTGCCGAACGGCTCTTCACGGAACTGAACCATCACCGTTTTTTGCTGGAATATGACAGCCCTCGCGCCGGGGGATTCGAGCCGCTGCGTTTCGTGCCGAGAGGGAAAGTGATCGTCCTGGGCTTGGTCAGCACCAAAGTGCCCTGGATGGAGACCATTGACGGCCTCAAGCGACGCATCGAAGAAGCGAGCCAGTTCGTGCCCCTGGAACAGCTCGCCATCAGCCCTCAGTGCGGTTTTGCTTCCGACGTGGTGGGGAACCTGATCAGCGAGGACGATCAAAAGAGGAAACTGGACCTCGTTGTGGAGACAGCACGGCAGG
>DATEAK010000383.1:0-7495 GCA_035288405.1 bacterium
AGCCATTTCGGCGGTAACCGCGCCCGTAGAGACTTTCATCTTCGTCGTTTGTGCGCTTACGAAAGACCCGCCGGGTATTGCAGAGGAAAACAGGCAGAGCGGAGCCGAGAGGGCCGCAATCCGCGACATGGTCCTCTGGAGACGTGACATTGTATCTTCCTTTCCCGGGGAACCCGACGATTTCTGTGTCCAAGGCGAAGGGGCACACTCTCGCTCCGCTTGAACATCTCTCTTATTTTACTGGAACCTCTCCTCCCCAGAGCTCTTTCAAGAAGCCGCTCTTGTCCAGGTTTTCGACAAAGGTGTTGTCAAAGATCTCAGACGGCTTTTTCTTGATGCTTGTGCCCCCGTCGCGGGCAATTTCAACTGATTTCTCTACACCGTGTGCCGGGACAAGCATGCGACGATTGATGAGCGCTTTGGCGTACGCATTATAGGCGGATTGAAGAGCTTCCGGGTCATCGAGTTTGAGGGCTTTGGCGATGGACGCCTTTGCTTTCTCCGGGTTTTTCTCCGCGAAGTGGATGGTTTCCGCTATGGCCGCCACGAATCGCTGCACGAGGGCAGGTTGCTTCTTCAAGGTGTTCGAGTTCGTCAGTAGAGAGCTGTAGATGGCAGGAAGGTCGGGATCGTCACTGAGGGCGTTCAGGTCGTAAATCAAGTTGAAGCCGTCCCTTTTGCCCCGCACGTCCAGAGGAGCGCCAAGGGGAGTCGCCTGGATGATGTCCATGACCATGGCTTGATATCTCTCGGGTTGACTACCTCCTCCCATGGCGCGAATAGTCACCTCCTTTTCCAGGTTGAACCTCTTAAGCAGCACCTTGGTCACCCGGTGGTCATAACTTCCTATTTGTGTGACTCCGATGCTCTTCCCTTTCAAATCCTCGACCTTCTTAATGTCCTTGCGAGCTAAGAGAATCCACGGGAGCCCTATATGCACCGCGGCTACCAGCTTGCCGTCAATCCCCGCAGCCAGGCCCGGGATGGTGGCATCGGCAGCGCAGTACAAAAATTGAATCTGATCTGAGGCCAGTGCCGGCAGTGCAACTTTAGACCCTTGGATCGGGACAAAGTTGATTTTGATCCCATACTTGTCAAACAAACCGTTATCCATGGCAGTGTATGCGTGGATGAAACCTCCGGTGGTAGCACACGTAGCGAAAGCCACTGTTACCGGTGCTTCGCCCGGCTTGACCGTGTAGGGATTGGCCTGTACCGTCAATGGCGCCATCAGGATGCTGACTGCCATCGCTAGAGATACTCCCAGTCCGAGGAGAGCGCGGCCGACTCCATTGGCTCGACACCTGAATTTCCTGCCAGAGATGATTCGGTTCATGCCTTTCCTCCCATAGATGCTTTAACCGGCCACAGAAGATTGTTTCCCTCTCAACAGGGCGGTTTGCGTCTGATCCACCTCGAGAGTTTCCGGATGGAGAACCACTCCATAGACCTCCCGGGCTGCCTTCAGGGAGACCATCCGGTTCACCACGTCGTTCCGGACCTTCTCGGGATCACGCTCCAGCGGGTTTCCTACACCCCCCCCACCGCCGCTGATCTTCACGAGCACGTCGCCTGGGCGGAGCTGGTACATCCGGTGGGGCTTCACCACGATTCGCTCGTCGCCCCGCTGCAAGTGGGCTTTGCACAACGGACCCGGATCTCCTCCGGCGGCACCTGGAGGCTGAGTCGTGTGGCCGTCGGAGCTGCCCGTGGCCATCCCCGCCTCACCTCCCTCATTTAATGCCTCCCAGTGGACGCCGCAGGCCCCTCGCCATTTGCCCGCGCCTTCGAGGTCGGGAACCAGCGTGTATCGCAGGATACGCCAGGGGAAACGGATCTCCACCTCCTCCGTCTCAGCACGCTGCACCGATCCCAGAGTGGGGAAGCCGGCAGCGCCTTCAAAACCATCGTATCCCAGCACAGCTCCGGCACCACCTTCCGCGTCAAAGGTGGTGTTCACGTACCGTTCCCCCGTGCGAGGATCCTGCCCATAAATGTAGTGCCCCTGGTGCCGCGCCCAGGAAGCGATGGCCTTGTCAGGCATCGCTTGAGAGAGGGCCATCAAGGTGGACTCCAGAATCTGGTGTCCCACGTTCACCGGAGACCCACCCACCGTCGCCGGATACTTGGCGTGGACGACTGTGCCCTCGGGGGCGATGAGTGTGACCGGCCTCATGCTCCCTTCGTTGTGGAATTCGGCGAGGGCGGAATCGTAGAAGAGAAAGCTCCCGGCGATGGCGCGGCTATAGGTAGCCGAGATCACGTTGTTCACGAACCCTTTTCTCTGTTTGTCGCTCTTGGAAAAATCGATGACCATCCCGTCGCCTTTGATCGTGACCTCACAGCGCACCCACACCTTCACGTCGTGCTCGGAGCCGTCGTCATCGGAAGCGGACTCGCCGTAGTAAGTGCCGTCAGGCATCTTACTAATCTCGGCCCGTATGGCCCGCTCCATCCGGTCCAGCATCTCCTCCACGCAATCCATTACCGTGTCTCGCCCGTATTTGTCGAGCATGGCCAGCAGCCTGTTTTCGCAAATCTTGGTGGCGGCGATGAGCGCGTAGTTATCGACTCGCACCGCGTCGGGCCAGCGCACGTTATTCCAGATCAGTTCCAAGACGTCCTTTCTCTCCACTCCCTTCTCGATGACTTTGATGGGAGGGATACAGAGCCCTTCGGCGTGAATATCGTAGCCATTCGGAAAGTAGCCGCCGGGGTATGAGCCGCCCGTGTCCATCTGGTGCCCTCTGGCGAGAGTGAAAAAAAGAAGCTCGTCCTTGTAGAAGATGGGTCGGAAAAAGCCCCAGTCGGGCAGGTGGTTGCAGTAGCCATGGTAAGGGTCATTGTTCAGGATCACATCGCCCGGGTACAGGTTGTCACCGAACTTGTCCAGAATGTAGCGCACCGAAAACTTCTGCCCCAAAAGCTGGGAGGTCGGCCCTTCAGGAACCGCCAGGGTTCGAGCCTGGGCATCCCAAATCCCGGCGGCCACGTCATGAAGCTGGGCCATGAGGAGGCTCTGCGCCGTGCGATCCAGGACGTGACGCATTTCCCGGCAAGTGCTTTGAAACGTGTGCCATATGGTGGAAAGCGTAATCGCATCAACACTACGCGGGTTCATTTCCGTCTGATCTCCTTTGTTCATGGCTTACTTTGCCGGGTGAGCGCGTAGTTCTTCCACCGGTCCACGTAGCAAGTAAAAAAGGCCGGAATGACCACCGTCGTCGCGGTCTCCTCGATGATGGCTGGACCCGCGATCCGGTTGCCCGCCGAGAGCTTGTCTCCGCCATACACCGGGGTATCCACCTCCCGACCTTGGAACCAGCAGGTCCGCCGCCGCTTGAGCGCCCCGGATGCATCCTCTCCCCCAGAACCAATCTCGCGCAACTGAAAGGGAGCCTTGGCCGCCGTGGCCCGCAGCCGGAAGGTCAAGAACTCCGCCCCCTTCCAGTGCATCTTGAAGGTGTAGAGGTTCTCGTGCTTGCGGTGAAAGTTCTCCAGAGCCTTCTGCATGTCCTCCGCGCCCAACCGGCCTCCCGCCACTTCCACCTCCACCTCGTGGAACTGACCTATGTAGCGCATGTCGGCCGTCCGGGAAAACATCACCTGCTCCGGCGAGACCCCCGTAGAACGAAACGCATCCAGTGCTTCCTGTTCCATCTCTTGGTAGAGCCGATTCACTCTTTCCAGATCGATGCGGTCCGCTCGGGAGATGTAGGAGCGCGCATAGTTGCGACCGATGTCCATGGCGAGCATGCCGAAGGCGGAGTAAGACGCCGCCACGGAAGGAATGATCACCGTGGGGATACCCAGGAGTTCGGCGATCGAGGCGCCGTGCACCGGTCCCGCTCCCCCCCCGACCACCAATGCGAAGTCCCGCACGTCGTAGCCCCGCTTCGTGGAAACCTCCGTGATCTGGTCCGCCATGAACGAGTTCACCGTGGTGAAGATGGCCTGCGCCGCCTGGGAGACGGGCACCCCCAGAGGAGCAGCCACCTTCCGGACGGCCCGGGTGGCCTGCTCCGCATCCAGAGGAATCTCCCCCCCCAGGAAATAATCCGCCGGGACGTAGCCCAGCAACAGATCCGCGTCCGTGACGGTGGGATTCTCCCCCCCCCTTGCCGTAGCAGGCCGGCCCCGGCTCGGCCCCGGCGCTGTGGGGCCCTACCCGTAACAGACCCAGAGAATCTATCCAGGCAATGGAACCGCCTCCCGCACCGGCGGTGTGGATGTCCACCATCTTGATGGCCACTCGCTCGACTCCCACCCAGTTCTCCGTGCTCGTGGGGATCTCCCCGTTGCGGATCATGCACACATCCAGCGAAGTCCCCCCCATGTCGATGGACAGCAAGTTGCGGTGGTCCATCGATTGTCCCACGTACAGAGCGCCCGTGGGCGCCGCCGCGGGTCCGGAGTTGATCAGGAAGACGGCGCGCGGGATGCAGTGCTCAACGGTCTCCACCAATCCGCTGGACAGCATCATGAGGAGATTCCTCTTGAAACCCGAATCCCGCAACCTTTTCTCCAGGGCTCGCAGGTAGCGCTCCACCACAGGCCCCACATACGCGGAGACGACGGTGGTGGAAAACCGCTCGAACTCCCGCCAGACGGGCAAAATTTCGTGGGAGGCCGCCACGTAGGCTCCGTTGAACGCGGCCTTGGCCAGCTCGGTGGCCCGCTTCTCGTTATGAGGATTCGTGTAGGAATGCAGGAAGCAGACGGCTACGGACTCGACTCCGTTCTCCTTCAACTGGGCCACCGCCGCCTGCACATCGGCTTCATTCAGCGCCGTCAAAATCTCCCCGGAGAAGCGGGTGCGCTCATCAACCTCCAGACGCAGATAGCGGGGCACCAGGGGCTTATAGGGAGGGACAAAAACGTTGTACATGGAGGTGCGAATGTTCTTAAACCCCCGGCGGATCTCGATGACGTCGAGGAAGTTCTTCGTGGTGATCATCCCGGTCTTGGCCCCGTTCTCGTTGATCAGCGTGTTGGTGGCCAGAGTGGTGCCGTGAATGAGGAGTTCCATCTCGCTTAAAAAGGAAGCCAGAGGTTTGTTATAACTGCGGGCTGCTTTCTCCAGGCAGGCCAAAAACCCCAGGGAAGGGTCTTGCGGAGTGGTGGGCGATTTGCACTCCAGCAGTTCTCCCTGCTCGTCTAAAACGAGACAGTCCGTGAACGTTCCTCCGACGTCGATGCAGGCCCTATACATCCAGCTTTCCTCCATGGGGTTATGTGTTCTAAGGAGCGCATGGCTTGCAGGGCTTCTCCTTTTCAGTCTCGAAGTCTATTGATAGCGGCCGATCCGTTTCACGGCTTCCTGGGCAAAGCTCTCGTCCACGAGCTTGTCCACGTCGACTTTCTGCTTGACCAGGCCCTGGGAAAACCAGAAATTCTGCATATCCTTGACGCTTTCCCTGACTGCATCTAACGTAAATATGAATCCCCTCAATATTGAATAGGAGAACCTTCTTTGGCGAAAAACGAGACTGTACCTTCATCACAAACGTACGCGAAATCGGGGCTAGACTGCCCTCCCTCCGAATGGGAAAGTAGAAAATTATCCCCATACTCAAACCTTACTTTGCCTCCGGTTTTCCCGAACTATCGAATGAGCATAGAGAACATCGGTTGAAATCGGAGAGCCCGGGAAGAGCTAAAGACTTGGATTCTTGACGATAGTCCTCAATGGTGTATGTTAGCCCAGAGCTGAGGGTCGAACTTAAAACCCATACTCTGATCTCAAACCCTCTTTCAGACGATCTACCACTGCGTCGCGCGAAGTTTGGGTCTACCGGGTGGCCTTTTCATAATAGCTCAGATCGTAGAACTTCGCTGGGTCGGGAAGAGGCGGCTTCAGGTGGCCCATCTCGGCCCTGAGTGCGATGACTGTCTTAGTGCCCTCCACAGGATAGGCGGCCTTTTTGTAAAGGCCCATCGTCGGATGGAGGAGGTCTTCGGCAATGGACTTGGCGGCCACCTCGGGGGAAATCTTCATGTTCCTGGCCAGGACGGAGGCTGCCTCGCCTCTGTTCTTGGGGTCGTAGATCCAATCTACAGCAGCTATGTTCCCTTTGATGAATCGCACCAGGGTGTCCCCGTGAGCGTCGGCCCAGCGCCGCGTGGTGAAACCTGCCGTCGTGACATAGTCCGGGATGTATTTGGTCACTTCCCCCATATCCTTGAACCCTGCCTGGCGGGCCGGCTCGATAAACGGTGGCGCCAAGAGAGTGCCCACGGCCTCTTTTTTCTGTAGGGACTCCAGGCGGGATGCCCCGAATGAGACAAGCTTGTACTCGCCTGGTTTCACCCCGTTCTCGTGCAGGATCTTTTGCAGGACGAAGGCGAAGCCCGTGGTTAGAGCGTCCACAGCCAGGGGCTTCCCCTTGAGGTCACCGAAGGATTTGATGGTCGGATCCACAAAAAAATGGAGGGTGGTGCCGCCGACCCCCATGAACATGACGAAATCAGTGCCCTCGTTGACGTTGTAGGCGATCACGTTGTCAATGGCCGTGTTCCCGAGATCCCATTTTCCGTCCCGAACCCCGGTCATCTGCTCCCTGGAGGTCCGGGTGATGGAAAGTTCCAGCTTGATGTTGCTCTTTTCGAAGAATCCCTTCTCGCTGGCCACAAACAGAGCAAGGTTTGCCGACCCGGGAAAAACGTGAATTGTCACGGTTTCGGCTCCGTGAGCGTTCGCTGGCATCCCGGCCAATCCTGTCAAGGCAGACACAAGGAAGCCAAATAAAATCGAACATAGAAATTTGATCATTTACCCCTCCTCACTTCTCTGCGGCGCCCCACTGCCAGGGGTCGATCTCCACATCGACCACAGAGGGCCGCTCCTGTCCCAGGGCACGTCGCAATGCACCGGCCAGCTCTTCGGGTCGCTCTACCCTCTCTCCGTAAGCTCCCATCGACTCCGCGCACCGAACAAAGTCCACGTCCGGGTTGTTGATCTCCACGTCTTCATAACGCTTCCGTTGCGCCGCGGGCCCCCCCCGGAGATGGAGAAACATCTTGTCGTTCAGGTAGGCATGGTTGTTGCAAATCACCGTCAGTACGGGAAGGTTGTACCGACAGGCGGTCCACAGAGCCTGGGGGTAGTAAAGGAAACTCCCGTCCCCAACAAAGGCCACGACCTGCTGCTTGGGCCTGGCAAGCTTCACACCGAGAGCAGCGGGGAGCCCCCAGCCCAGGCCCCCGGAGACTTCGTAATAGTTCAGTCCGGGCTCGGGAAATTCGAAAAACCTGCGGAGGTATCCCTGGGTCGTCGTCGTTTCATCCACGACGATGGCGTCAGGCTCCAGAGCCCGCCGCAGTTCCGCCACCAGCCTGTGGCTCGAAATGGGAACCCGGTCCCATTGCTCTTCCATATCGCGAGCTTTCTCTCCCTCCCGCGCTGTCCTTTCCTTTTCGATCAGCCGGGCTCGCTGTTGAAATCGACTCCCAAGCTCTTTGCCGGCCAGTTCCCGCACCTTGGCCAGCAACTCTT
>DATEAK010000384.1:0-12560 GCA_035288405.1 bacterium
GGGTGGATCTCTCTGCTCTTGTCCAGGAACTGGGGAAGCGCACGATCAGTCACCTTCTCATTGAAGGGGGTGGAGAGGTCATCGGTGGGGCTTTGAAGGCTCGGATCGTTGACAAGGTGGTCTTTTTTATCGCTCCCAAGATCCTGGGAGGAAGGGCAGCTGTTCCTGCCGTTGGAGGTCCCGACTTGGATTGTCTCGCAGGGGCATACTCGCTGACCGGTGTGACCGTCGACCGAGTTGGGGAAGATATCCTGGTGTCCGGCTACCTCCAGCCACCGATAGCTGCAGGAGTTCATTAAGGATGTTTACGGGGATTATCGAAGAGGTGGGCACTATAGAACGTCTCGTGCTTTCGGGGCAGACGGGCGTTTTGCAGGTGAAGTGCCACCGGATCTCCCAGGATCTGAAGGCGGGGGACAGCATTGCGGTGAACGGGGTCTGTTTAACGGCGGTTTCGTTTTCTTCCCAGGGCTTCGCCGCCGACACTTCCGCAGAAACTTTGCGAAAAACCAATCTGGGACGGCTGATGTCCGGGGACGCGGTGAATCTCGAGCGACCGCTGCGCCTGGGGGCCCGTATCGGAGAACACCTGGTAAGTGGACACGTGGATGGAGTCGGGAGGTTGCTTGGGGTTGTTCCCGAGGGCGAATCCTATCGCTTCCAATTTGAGCTTCCGCCCGACCTGGATCGGTATGTTGTGCTGGAAGGGTCCATCGCTGTGGACGGTATCAGTCTCACGGTGGCCCGCCTGGGGCCGGGATCTTTTGAAACTGCCGTGATCCCATTTACCCTCCGGGAGACGAATCTCGGGCGGAGGAAGCCAGGGGATCAAGTCAATCTGGAGGTGGATATGCTAGGCCGCTATGTGGAAAAACTCCTAGCCCGTAGTCGGGCACCGGCGGAGCAGGGGGGGGTGAACGAGGAACTATTGAGGAATTTTGGATTTTTAGGAGAGGAAGGTTAAGGCAATGGGAGAGGTCCATTTTAACACGATTGAGGAGGCAATTGAGGACATTTGCCTCGGGAAGATGATCATCTTAGTGGATGACGAAGACCGGGAAAACGAGGGAGACCTGACCATTGCGGCGGAAAAGGTGACTCCAGAGGCGATTAATTTCATGGTCACGTACGGCCGGGGTCTGGTCTGCCTGGCTCTTCGTCCCGAGCGGGTGGAAGAGCTCCGGCTTGCGCCGATGGCCAGAGATAACACCTCTCCCTTGGGGACGGCCTTTACGGTCTCCATTGAGGCCAGACAAGGGGTGACTACGGGGATCTCCGCTGCGGATCGGGCGAGAACCATCCTCACTGCAATTCACCCTGACACCAGACCCGAGGATCTCACCCGGCCTGGACATGTCTTTCCTCTGAGGGCTCGCGAGGGTGGGGTTCTTGAAAGAGCGGGGCAGACGGAGGGTTCTGTGGATCTGGCCCGACTGGCCAGCCTTTATCCGGCTGCGGTGATCTGCGAGATCATGAACGATGACGGGACCATGGCCCGAGTGCCCGAGCTCATGGAGTTTTCCCGAAAACATCAGGTAAAAGTCGTTACCACAAAGGATCTTATCCATTACCGCATGAGGCGGGAAACTTTCGTTAAGCGCGCCGTGGAAACCAAGATTCCCACGGATTATGGCGTCTTCACTCTGGTAGCTTTCGAAAACCTCCTGGACGACCAGATTCACATTGCTCTGACCATGGGGTCTATTTCACGAGACACTCCGACTCTTGTCCGTGTTCATTCCCAATGTCTGACCGGGGACACGTTCGGCTCACATCGCTGTGACTGCGGGGAACAACTCCACGCGGCCATGGAAATGATCGCAGCCGAGGGGAAGGGAGTGCTCCTTTACCTGCACCAGGAGGGGCGAGGGATCGGTCTTCTCAACAAGCTCAAAGCGTATTCTTTGCAGGATCAAGGCCGGGACACGGTCCAAGCCAATCTCGATTTGGGTTTCAAAGCGGATTTACGGGATTACGGTATGGGCGCTCAAATGCTCGCTTCACTGGGTCTGGGAAAGATCCGTCTCATGACCAACAACCCGCGCAAAATTGTAGGGCTGGAGGGATATGGCCTGGAGATCGTGGAGCGCGTGCCTCTCGAGATTCCTCCTTCGAAAGACAATCTGCGTTATCTGAAGACGAAACAGGAAAAGCTCGGCCATCTGTTCTCAAACTTAGGGTAATCCTACAGGGGAGGGTCCATCATGCCCAACGTCTATGAGGGGAAGTTAAGAGGGGAGGGACTGCGGTTCGGCATTGTGGTCAGCCGGTTCAACGAGTTTATCACCAGCCGCCTCCTCTCGGGGGCACTTGACGGCCTCTTGAGAAGCGGTGTTGCCGACAAGGACGTGGATGTGGTGAAAGTCCCCGGCTCTTTTGAAATCCCCTTCATGGCGAGGAAACTTGCCCTCTCCAAACACTATGATGCCGTCATCTGTCTGGGAGCACTTATTCGGGGAGATACACCCCATTTCGAGTATATTGCCGCTGAAGTGACCAAGGGAATCGCCAGTGCGGCCATGGAGCTGGGGGTGCCGATGATTTTTGGTGTACTCACCACCGACACCCTGGAGCAGTCCATCCAGCGTGCCGGCAGCAAGGAGGGAAACAAGGGGTGGGAAGCGGCTCTGGCCGCTATTGAAATGGTCAATTTGCAAAGAGAGCTGGGGAGCAAGAAGTAGTATGGGTAAAAGGAGGAAAGCCCGCGAGGCTGCTCTGCAAATCCTCTATCAGGCCGATGTGACTTGGGAAGATCGCGAATCCCAGCGGACCGGTTCTCGATCGCAGTCGGGCCCCCTAGGCGAAGAAGTGGATCCCTTCACTGCCGAGTTGGTTGACGGTACGCTGGATCACTTAGAGGAAATCGACGGGGAAATCGGGCGCTGGAGTGAGCACTGGTCCCTGGATCGGATGGGGATCGTGGACAGGAACATCCTGCGGTTTGCCACCTACGAGCTTTTATTTCGTAATGATATTCCTTCCAGCGTCACAATCAATGAAGCTGTCGAGATTGCCAAAAAGTTCGGTTCCGAAGAATCTTCCATGTTCATCAATGGCGTTCTGGACAGGATTCTGAGGGAACGGCGGAGGGATCCATGAGATTTATCCTCTATCCGGTGGAGCTGGTCCATGCAAATTGTGAACTCGTCTTCCTCCCGTTGTTCCAAGACCAGGTTCCTCTCAAGGGGGAGACCGGCCTTTTTGACTGGTACCTGGACGGCCGGATTTCGCGCCTGCTCCGGGAGGGAAAACTCAAGGGAACTTTCGGAGAAGCCGGCTTGTTGCACGGGGCCGGGAAATTCCGGGTTGAGAAGGTCCTGGTGATGGGCTTGGGAGAGAGCTGGGGGTTAGCCAAGCGTGCGGAGCCGGTCTCGTCGCTGATCGTGGATGCGGTTTCCAAACTCAAAGTCTCTCACTTCGCCATGGCGATTCCAGGCCGGCGCCTTCCCCATCAGGATTACGAAATTCTCGCTGTGCAGGTCATCCACGGTCTGGCAGACAGCAGTGGCCACCGCCAGTTCCCTCAGAGGATCGAGATTTATGAGCCGGACCGCAGGTTCTTCCAATACCTCTCGACCTACTTCTCAGGCCAAGTGGGGAACTGGGGCCCCGATATTACCTACGAAGCCTGCGAGGCAACCGGTCCTGTCAGTCCCGCTGCATGAAATTCGGCGTCTTCTCTGATGTTCACGGTAACCTGGAAGCGCTCCTTTCCGTCCTGAAGTGTCTGGAAGCGGAAAGAGTGGACCGGCGGGTTTGCCTGGGGGATCTCGTGGGCTACGGGCCGGACCCCGGGGCTTGCGTCGACCTCGTTCGTGAGCATGCGGACATGGTTCTGGCCGGAAACCATGACCACGCAGCTCTGGGCCTCACGGATCTTTCCCACTTCAATCCGTATGCACGGTTTGCGCTGCTGTGGACACAAAGCCAGTTGACCGCGGAAGTGGTTTCTTTCCTGAGCGGCCTCCACGTTGCCAATTCTTGGGAAGGGTTGTGTTTCGCTCACTCCTCACCGTGTGAACCCCTGATGTGGCACTACATGATCTCAAGCGAGGACGCGCAAGCAAATTTTCGTTGTTTCGCAGAGCCGATCTGTTTCGTGGGCCATTCCCATTCGCCGGTCTTCTTTGTCGAAGAGAGCCCGGTCCGCGTGGTTTGCGTGCAGACAACCCGGTTTGCTATCGAAAAGGGGAAGCGCTACCTGATCAACGTGGGTAGCGTGGGCCAGCCCCGGGACGGAGACCCGCGCGCCGCTTATTTGATTTACGATGTCTCTGCTGGCACGGTGGAGTTAAAGCGGGTTCCGTACGATATCGCGGTCACTCAGGAGAAGATGGCCCGAGCCGGTTTGCCCCGGTTTCTCATCGATCGTCTGGCCATAGGCTACTGACCGAAAGTGAATTGTGGGTGATCTGTTCCAGACGCCCTCACTTCAAATCCAAGCTGAAACGGCCCGAGTAGAGAAGCAGTTGAGAAAGCGGCAGCTTTATGCTAACCTTCATAATTTAAATAGGTTGGCTCGCACAATGCGGGAACAGTGAAAATTGCGGAAAGGATGCTTTTTTGGGATGGAAGAACATTACGATCCCCAGGAAATCGAGCTGAAATGGCAAAAGCGCTGGGAGAAGAAAAACCTCTTCCGCGTTACGGAATCTGCTCAAAAGTCGAAATACTACCTGCTTGAGATGTTTCCTTACCCTTCGGGAAAGATCCACATGGGGCATGTGCGCAATTATTCGATCGGCGATGTGCTGGCGCGCAGCTTGCGTATGAAGGGAGTGAACGTTTTGCACCCCATGGGCTGGGACGCCTTCGGCTTGCCGGCGGAAAACGCGGCGATCAAGAACAACACCCACCCTGCCCGCTGGACCTTCGACAACATTCGTACGATGCGCTCCCAACTCAAACGCCTGGGGCTCAGCTACGATTGGGACCGCGAGGTGGCTTCCTGCCATCCGGGGTATTACCGCTGGACCCAATGGCTCTTCCTCAAGATGCTGGAGAGAGGATTAGCGTACCGGAAAATGGCGCTGGTCAACTGGTGCGGGTCCTGCCAGACCGTCCTCGCCAACGAGCAGGTCGAAGGAGGGTGCTGCTGGCGTTGCGGCCAGCCCGTCGGTCAAAAAGAGGTGGAGGGGTGGTTTCTCAAGATCACGGAATACGCCGAGCGCCTTCTCAAGGGATGCGACGAGCTTACAGACGGATGGCCGGAACGAGTCTTGGTGATGCAGCGAAACTGGATCGGTAAAAGCGTGGGGGCCGAAGTTTCTTTCTCCGTAGAGGGAGACAGCGAAGAAATTCGAATCTTTACGACTCGTCCCGATACCCTCTACGGGGCGACTTTCATGATCCTGGCGCCCGAACACCCCATGGTCAAGCAACTGGTGGCAGGCACTCCCCAAAAGGCTCAAGTCCTGGAGTTCGTGCAACAAGTGGCCCGGGAAGACCGGCTGCTGCGGACCGCGGAGACCACTGAAAAGCGGGGAGTTTTCACCGGTCGCTATGCCCTCAATCCTCTCACCGGAGATGCAATTCCCGTCTGGGTGGCCAATTACGTTTTGCTGGAGTATGGCACCGGCGCGATCATGGCCGTGCCGGCTCACGACCAGAGGGACCTGGAGTTTGCTCGCAAGTACGGTCTTCCGGTGCGGGTCGTCATCCATCCCCCGGAAGGGGAACTGGATGAAAAAACCATGACCGACGCTTATCTGGAGACGGGTACTCTGGTGAACTCGGGGTCTTTTAACGGTCTCGGCAACGAAGAGGCGCAGGGAAAAATTATTTCCTATCTCGAAGCGAAGAACATCGGCCGCGGTGCCGTCAACTACCGCCTGCGCGACTGGGGAATTTCGCGGCAGCGCTACTGGGGTTGCCCGATCCCCGTGGTCAATTGCCCGGGGTGCGGAGTGGTCCCTGTCCCTTACGATGATTTGCCCGTGATTCTGCCGCTCGATGTTCCTGTGACGGCCGAAGGAGGGTCTCCCCTGGCCCGTGACAGCCGCTTCGTGAATATCTCCTGTCCTTGCTGTGGAGGGCCAGCCCGGAGAGAGACGGATACCATGGATACGTTTATCTGTTCTTCCTGGTATTTTGATCGCTATACCTCTCCCCGTTTCGAACAAGCTCCTGTCGATACTCAGGCGATCCGTTACTGGATGCCGGTCGACCAGTACATCGGTGGGATTGAGCATGCGGTTCTCCATCTGTTGTACGCCCGGTTTTTCACAATGGTTCTCAAAGACCTGGGTTTGATTCATGTGGAGGAACCCTTTCTGCGGCTGCTTACCCAGGGGATGGTGATCAAAGATGGGGCCAAAATGGCCAAGTCCAAGGGGAACGTGGTCGATCCCGACGCGATTATCAAACGTTACGGGGCCGACACCGCCCGGCTCTTTATCTTGTTTGCCGCTCCTCCGGAAAAAGATCTGGAGTGGAGTGATCAGGGCGTCGAGGGGAGTCACAGGTTCTTGCAGAGGCTCTGGCGCTTGGTGCAGCAGCACCGGGATCGTCTCACCGGAGCGGACCTGCCGACCAATGGAACCGGAAAACTCCCGGAATCCCTCGGGCAATTGCGTCGCCGCACCCACCTCACTGTGAAGCGTGTGACGGAAGACCTCGGGGGCCGATTCCACTTCAACACGGCCCTCAGTGCCATCATGGAGCTGGTCAACGATCTGTATCGCTTTGACTTCGAGGCCCAGAATTCTCCGGAGACGGCCGGTGTTCTCCGGGAAGCTCTGGAAGTCTGCCTGCAACTTCTCTCCCCCTTTGCGCCTCACTTGGCTGATGAGCTCTGGGAGCACCTGGGACACACTTCTTGCCTCATCGAGCACCCCTGGCCCACTTGGGATCCGGCCTGTATTGAAGCCCATGAGCATCTGATCGTGCTGCAGGTGAACGGCAAGGTGCGAGGGAGATTGACGGTGAAGCCGGGAACCCCGGAGGAAGAGATCCGCCGGCTGGCCCTGGAAAACGACCGGGTGCAACGTTGGACCGAGGGCAAAGCGGTGAAGAAAATCGTGGTGGTTGCCGAAAAACTCGTCAATGTGGTGATCGGATGAGCCTGCCGAAAGCCCTTCTCCCGTGGATGCTGGTAGTGCTGCTCTTGACCGGAGGGTGCGGGTACCAACTGGTCGGTAAAGCCCGCAGCCTCCCACCGGATATCCAAAAGGTCGCCATTGTCCAATTTGAAAATCACTCCCCAAAGCCGGGCGTAGAACGCACGCTTACCGACGCGGTGAGACAAGAATTCATTACGGATGGCCGCCTGACCGTGGTGCATCAGGACGCGGCCGATCTGCTGATTACCGCCGATATCCGTACCTACACATTGGAGCCTGTCACATTTAGTTCCTCCGATCGAGTCAATGACTACCGTTTGCTCCTGGAGGCCGATGTGACGGTAAGGGATCTGGTTCACAAAAAACTGTGGCTGAAGCAGCGACTCAGCACGAAGACTGATTTTCGGGTGACGGCAAATGTGGCTTCTTCGGATGCCGCCCAGAACAGTGCTGCCCAACAAGGTTCCCGGGAGTTTGCCCAGCAGTTCTTGAACCTGGTTCTGGAGGGATTCTGAACTTTCGCGCCTTCCTCTCCCATCTGAAGAAAGAACCGCTTCGTTCCATTTACTTGCTTACAGGCGAGGAGTCCCATTTTCAAGAGGAGGGTTTACGGCACCTGCTGGCACGCGCTGTCCGACCCGAGCAAGAGTCTACCAACCTGGAAATTCTCTATGCAAGGGAGGTCACCTGCACCCAATTGGCCCACCGGATTGACAGTGCCACTCTCTTCAGCGCAGGCCGCCTGGTTGCTCTGCGTCAGTCTCAGGATCTCGACCTGCGGGGAGAAGATCATCTGCTGCGGGCCTTAAGTTCTCCCCCTCCCGATCTGATCTTCTTGGCCCTGTTTTCCACGCAGACCCTGCCAAAAGCAAAACTATGGGATCAACTGAGCCAAACCGCTGTGACAGTGGAGTGCGCTCCTCTGCGGGGCTCTGCTTTGCTGCGCTATCTGAGAGAGCAATGGACGCAAGAAGGGGTCATCGTTGAGGAGGAAGCGCTGGAACTCTTGGTCGCCCTGGTGGGAGAGGAATTGCCCCGCTTGCGCCAGGAGCAAGAGAAGTTGATCCTTTATTTAGGCCCTGGTGGGGGTCACCTGAAAGCCGAAATGGTGGAAGGGATGATTGCGGGCCACAGGATCCACTCGGTTTTCGAACTGGTGGATTCCCTGGGAGAAAGGGAGATGGGGAAAAGCCTCATTTTGCTCGATAGACTTCTTGGTCAGGGGGTCGCCCCTCTACAGATTTTGCACCTGTTGGCCCGTCAACTCCGGCTTCTATTGGAGTTCAAATCTCTTGACCCGAGAGCTGCGTCGGCCCGCAAGGCCGCCGGCCTCTTCGGGATTCCGCCCTACCGGATTCAAGAGAGTTTCGCGACGGCGAGGAGGTTTACCGCTGCGGAACTTGCCAGCCGTTTGCTGCGCTTGCAGGAGGCCGAGATGGAGTTGAAGACATCAGACCACTCTCCTCGGCGAGTTCTCGAAGGGTTTTTTCTAAACGTCCGGGAGCCAGGGTGATCAATGCCCGACGGGAAGTGTCAGGAGGCGCTGCCCTTGACGTGGAGCTTGCAGACCTGAGCGGTCAAGCGCGAAATCTTGCGTGCGGCATTGTTTTTATGAATGAGACCTTTGGAAGCAGTTTTGGAAATTACGGGAATGGCCTCGGCCAGAGCCTTGTCCGCAGACTCTTGATTGCCCGTGGCCACTTCCTCACGGACGTGACGAATCGACGTCCGCATGGACGACCGGGCGGCTTTGTTGCGCACGGTACGGGTTTCGGTTTGACGGACCCGTTTACGGGTTGTTTTGCTTGTGCCCACTCAATTTCCTCCTTAGAAGATAGTGTCGCGTGGATGAGGTACCACAGGGATCTTTCCCTGTCAAGGGGTTTCTCCGGATGGAGGACTTTTGGATGCTCGACCGGCCTCGGGACCGATACGGCGGCTTGGCGATGGTTGGAAAGCAAGGAGCTTCGCCACTTCGCAGTAACGGCGCGGAGAGCGGGGTAATGGGAAAAGAAGAGCTGGTCGCGGAGTTCATTCATTTTCTCCGGGTCGAGAGGCGGCTGTCGGTCAATTCCGTAGAGGCTTACCGGCGGGACGTGGTCGGTTTCCTGGGAGCCTGTGAGGTGAGTTCCGTGGAAGACCTGTGCGGGATCACACCGTCGAAAATCGTGGAATATCTCTCCCGATTACAGAAGCAGAGTCGATCGGTGTCCTCCTTGGCCCGTCATCTCTCCGCCCTCAAATCTTTTTTCCAGTTTGCTTTTCAGGAGAAGTGGATTCCATCGGACCCGGCTTCCGAACTGAAGTCACCGAGGCGCTGGCGACGGATTCCTCAGGTGCTCTCTCGATCCGAAGTGGAAAAGCTGCTGGAAGTTTCCTGGGAAGTGAGTCCCATCGGGGTTCGCGACAGAGCGATGCTGGAACTCCTCTATGCAACAGGACTGCGGGCCTCCGAGCTATTGAACCTGACAGTGAGCGCAGTGAACTTGGAGCTTGGCTTCCTAATCTGCACGGGCAAGGGAGGAAAGCAGCGCATCGTACCGGTGGGAGCCCCGGCCTGTCAACAGGTGCTGAACTATCTCGGGTCCTCGAGGCCAAGGCTGGTACGGGGCAAAGATCACGGGATCCTGTTTGTAAACAGCCGCGGGGGAAAGTTGTCGAGGCAGAGCTTCTGGCGCATACTCAAGACGTATGCTCGCAGGGCAGGTTTGGGAAAGAGGGTCGGACCCCACTCCTTGCGACATTCCTTTGCGACTCACATGTTGGAGGGGGGGGCTGACCTACGTGTGGTTCAGCAGCTGCTGGGCCACTCTACGATCACGACGACCCAAATCTATACCCATGTGGTCCAGGATCGCTTACGAGCCGTATACGATCAGTACCATCCTCGGGCGAAAAAACAGAGCGTGGAGGCTGCATGGCCATCGGGGTTGCACAGATAGAGTCCCGGGAGGATCGGGAGTTCCGCTCTCGTCTTAAGGGGCTCAGCGCGAGTTTTAACTTTAGCCAGGCGGGCCGGCAGGAACTCGTCCGTAGGGCGCGCGATCTGATCGGTGAAGAGAAAGCAAAAATCAGGGCCGAGCACGAGCGAGGAGCCGGCGGAATTCGGATTGCCACGCGCAGCGCGCTGTTGGTCGATGTGGTCCTCAAGGAGATATACAACTTGGCGGCGGCGAGTTGCGCCCGGAAAATCGGCAAATTCCAGCCGACGTTTGCGGTGGTGGCCGTAGGCGGCTACGGGCGAGGGGAGCTGAACCCCTTTTCCGATCTGGATGTCATGTTCCTCTACGATAAGAAACCGGATCAATATCTGGATGCGGTCGTTACGGAAATCCTCACCTTCCTGTGGGACATCGTCTTTGAGGTCGGACACAGCAGCCGGTCCATTGCGAATTGTATCAAGATCGCCAGCTCCGACTTGACCGCGAAAACCGCTCTGATGGAAGCCCGCTTCCTGGAAGGAAATGCTCGTGTCTTTCATTCCTTTGCCGCGGCCTTCAAACGCCACGTGCTGGGCAAGGGCGTGAACACGTTTATCGAGCAGAAGCTGCGCGAACGTGAAAATCGTTATGCTCAGTACGGCGAAGCCCCCAATCTCCTGGAGCCGAACATCAAGGAGAGTTCGGGAGGGTTGCGGGACTTCCACATGGCCATGTGGACGGCCCTGGCCCGTTTCGGATTCCGTTATCCGGACGATCTGCATCGCCAGGGGCTCATCGGCCGGGACGATCTCGAAGAAGTCACCGAGGCTTATGATTTCCTGATGCGCGTGCGCAATGATCTCCATTTTCTATCCGGGCGCAAATTTGACCACCTGGTTTTGCAGATTCAAGGAGAAGTCGCCCGGCGGCTTCGCTACGAGGATGACGAGAAACAGCTCGGGGTCGAGTACTTCATGAAGGATTACTACGTTCAGGCCAATGCGATCCATCACTACTCGAGGATGGTTCTGGAGCGTTGCCGGGAACCGAGCCGTCTGTTCAACATGGTCCAGCGGGTTCTGCGGCAGAAGGAAGTTGAGCCGGGGATCTACTTGTTCCGAGGCGAATTGCGCATTCCCGAGGAGTCGCGAAATATACTGGTGGAGAACCCGCTACTGCTGTTGCGGATCTTCCAACACTGCCAGAAGCACAGGGCCCAGTTGAGCGAGGACGTCAAGAGGCTCATTCATTCCCACCTCTGGCTTATAGACGGAGCGTTTCAATCCTCCAGTGAGGCCAGAGAAATTTTTGTCGGCATCCTGAAAAATCACGGCTATTCCGAAACCCTTCGTCTCATGCACGAGACCGGCGTCCTGGGGGGATATATTCCCGAGTTCGCGGCGATCATCTGCCACATGCAATACGACCTGTACCATCGCTACACGGTGGATGAGCATACGCTACTGGCCTTGAAAGTCCTGGATGATCTTGGGACGGCGGAGGAGCCGGAGCTTAAGGAGTTGGCGACGATTTATCGGGGTCTCGAAAACCGCCTGCCATTGCAGATGGCCGTCCTGTTTCATGATGTGGGGAAAGGTCGGGGAGGAGGGCATACCGCCCACAGCATGAAGATGGCCCGCGAGGCCATGGAACGCATGGGTTTCTCTTCCCGTCTCATCGAGCAGGTGCAGCTGCTGGTTGAAAACCACCTTTTGATGAACTATACGGCCCAGCGCCGGGACATCAACGAGAAAAAGGTCATCGCCGAGTTTGCCAAGACTGTGTCTACGGTCGAGAACCTGCGGCTGCTCTACCTGATCACGTACGCGGATTTGCGGGCCGTCGGTCCCGATGTGTGGACCATATGGAAAGGAGCTCTGCTTTGGGAAATTTACCACAAAGCGCTGGATGTCCTGGAGGGTGCTGAAGAAGAGGAGACATCCATCGAAGAGCAAGTGGCCCGCATCAAGGAAGAGGTCGTCCTGCGCCTTGCTCCCGAGGTGGGCCGGGAGGCGGTGGAAGATTTCTTCCGGGCCATGCCCTACAAGTACATTTTGTCCATGCCTGCTGAGACCATTACGCGGCACGTTCGTCTGACAACTTCCCTCGGAGACGACAAGTTGCGAATTCACTACACCCACAACGACGAGGTGCGGTACTCCGAATTAATGGTTTCTACGATTGGTAAGGCAGGGGTGTTTTCGAAAATCGCCGGCACACTGACATCCAAGAACATCAACATACTGGGAGCGCAAATCTACACAAGAAACGACGGCATCGCCGTGGATACCTTGCAGGTGGAAAGCCTGGAGCGGACTCCGATTTACGATGAGCGTGTCTGGGAGAGCATTCGGAAAGACCTTCTGGCAATCTTGGAAGGAGAAAAGCAGGTGGAGGACTTGCTGGCCAACCGGCAGCGGTCGGGCCCATTCCGGCGAGAGCCGGCCATTGCCGTGCCGGTCCGGATCGAACTCGATAACCGCACCTCCGATACTCACACAGTGATCGAGGTCATTTGCCCCGACCTGATGGGTAACCTCTACCGGATCACGAACGTCTTGTACCACCTGGGGATCGA
>DATEAK010000385.1:0-5498 GCA_035288405.1 bacterium
TGTATGTCCGGCGGGGACAGGAGGAGACTCGGGTGAAGCCGCACCGTCTGATCCAGGTGCAACCCAAGGACATTATCGCGAAGCTGAGCAGCGGCGGGGCCGGCGTGGGCAAGCCCGAAGAGCGCGATCCCGAGCTGGTCCGCAAGGATGTACGCAACGGGGTCGTTTCAGTGGAAGCGGCCAGCGAGACTTACAAGGTCGCCGTCAATCCCGATACGTTCGAGATTGACCACGAACAAACGGGAGTTTTGAGAAGCCGAGGGTAATTCCAACTGGGGTAAACCGCTTCATCGCCTGCGACCAAGCAGGAGGGAGGAATTTCTCATGGTAAAAACGGGAATGTTCAATTGGAAGTGGCTCTTTGCCACAGTCGCTGTTGTGGCAATGGGAGTGGGGAGCGCGGGGGTAATTTGGGCCCAGAAGCCCCCGATTAAGATCGGGGTGCTCTACTCACTAACAGGGGTGTACTCCTTTCCCTCAAAGCACGGCATTCAGGGAGTTAAACTTGCTTTTGATGAGATCAATAACGAAATTGCCGGCCGGAAGATTGAGTTACTTATCGAAGATGACGCGGCGCCTGACGTTGCTGTCGGTCTCACCAAGGCCCGCAAGCTCGTGGAGCGGGACAAAGTGAACGTCCTCATGGGGATCATCTGGAGCCCCACGGGCGTGGCCGTCGCCAAGTACGCCACCGAGCAGAAAGTGCCGCTGGTGTTGAGTGAAGCTGCCCCCCGGGAGCTTACCCAAGAAAATAGAAGTCCCTTCGTCTTTCGCACTTCCTTTGCCGCCGGCCAGACAACCTACCCCGGCGGCAAATACTATTGCAGGAATATGAGCTACAAGAAGCTCGTGGTCATTGGTTTCGATAGCGTCTTTGGCCGGCAGCTAGGCGACTACGTGGAGAACGGCTGCAAGGAATCGGGGGGAGCGGTGATCGAGAAGATTTATGCGCCTGTCGGTACCCCGGACTTCGCTCCCTACCTGGCTAAGATCCAGGCGCTCAATCCCGATGCCGTGTACGCAGTGTGGGCGGGTTCGGCAGCCATTCGCTTCTTGAAGCAGTACAAAGAATACGGCCTGAAGGAAAAGTATCCTCTGCTAGGCTTCGGATCGCTTTCCAGCGACGAAGTTCTGAAAGAAGCGGGTGACGCAGCCTTGGGAGTCGTCACCGACTATTTCTACTCCGCTTCCTTGGATAACCCCGAGAACAAGCGTTTTGTGCAGGAATACACCCGGAAATACGGGGAAGGACCCGCCGTATATTCCGATGGCGGCTACTCCGCGGCCCGGGCGATCCGGGAAGCCCTTATCGCCATCAACGGTGAGGTGGAAAACCAGGAGAAATTCCTCACTGCTCTGCGGAAAGTGCGCTGGCAGGATCCCCGGGGACCGCTGCGCTTCGACCCCTACCAACAGTCGATCATCAACGTGTACATCTTAAGGGTCCAAAAAGTGGGCGACCATCTCGGCAATGTGCCGATCGAAACGCTGAAGGATGTGGAGCAGTACTGGCCCAAGGGGAAGCCTCGCTAGCGCCAAAGCGAATGCTGCTGGATTCGTGATGAGGTTGAGTATTCAACAAGGGGAGACCCATGCCGTTGGATAAGGATCGTTTGCTGTTTGCCTACCGCCGGATTCTGGAGATCCGCTACCTGGAAGCGTCTCTCTCGGACCTACTGAAAAGAGGCGAGATTCCCGATCTTTACCCTTGCTCGGGACAGGAAGCTGTTGCCGTCGGCGTTTGCCTGGCCCTGCGCCCTGACGATCAGATTACTTCCATGTACCGCTGCCTGGGCCATGTGATTGCCAAGGGAGCGGAGCCGTGGCGGGTTGCCGCAGAGTTCTTCGGGCGCCGGGACGGTTACTGCAAAGGAAAAGGAGGGGCAAAACACGTTTGCAGTTTTGCCGACGGCATCTACGGAGCAACGAGCATCGTGGCGGCCGGCATTCCTCACGCAGCGGGCGTGGCTCTGGGCAATCAGTATCTCAACACGGGCCAGGTCGTGGCCTGCTTTTTTGGCGACGGTGCGGCGAACCAGGGGACATTTCACGAAGGACTCAACCTCGCCTCTGTCTGGAAGCTTCCGGTGGTCTTCGTGTGCGAAAACAACCTCTACGCTTTGGCCACTCCCATCGAGGAGACCACGGCCGTCAAGGATATTGCGGACCGTGCGGCTTCCTACAATATGCCCGGCGTCATCGTGGATGGGATGGACGTGGAGGCCGTTTACGACGCCGTTACGGAAGCGGTCAGCCGGGCTCGGGCCGGCGGGGGACCCAGCTTGCTGGAGTGTAAGACGTACCGGTTCGGAGGCCATTTCGCCGCGGAATTTGCCCTGAAGATTCACTACCGCGAAGATAGTGAGATGGACCAGTGGAGAAAGAGGGACCCGATTTTGCTCTTGGGAGCAAAACTTGAAAAGGAGTTTGGGTTTACGGAAGAAGCAGCTCAGGCTCTAAGGAACGAGGTACAACAAAAGACCGAGGAGGCGATCGCCCGGGCCCGAAGCAGTCCAGCTCCGCTCCCCGAGGAAGCCCTTCAAGACCTGTATGCAGATTCGTATGCCAACCTCCCGGAGCAGGAGATCTTTTAATGCGAGACATCAATTACCTCCAGGCAATGAATGAGGCAATTGCCGAGGAGATGATCCGAGACGATCGGGTCATTGTCATTGGAGAAGACGTGCGGGCCGGTGTCTTTGGAGTCACCGCCGGATTGCTGGAAAAGTTCGGTCCCCGGCGCATCCTCGATACTCCCATTTCCGAGTCGGGATTTTGCGGCGCCGCCATCGGGGCCGCCATGCGGGGGTTGCGTCCCGTGGTGAACATGCACCTGGGGAGCTTCCTCTACGTGGCCATGGACCAGATCGTCAACGAGTGCGCCAAGCTCCGCTATATGTTCGGGGGCCAGGTGAACCTGCCGATTGTTTTCCTGTGCCGCAGCGGTCCTCCCGGGAATAATGCGGCGCAACATTCCGACGCACCATATCCTCTCTTTGCCAACTCGCCGGGATTGAAGGTGGTTCTCCCCTCCACTTCCTACGATGTGAAAGGGCTTCTCAAGCAGGCGATCCGGGATAACGATCCGGTGATGGTCTTCGGCAACATCCGCAGCCGAAAGAGTTCTGTTCCGGAAACGGGTGAGGATCTCGTGATTCCCTTTGGCAAGGGAGAAGTGAAGCGGGCCGGAACGGACATCACCGTGGTGGCCTTCCTGCACTTGGTGGAGGAAGGCCTATCCGCAGCGGAAGATCTGGAGAGAGAGGGGATCTCGCTGGAGGTGGTGGATCCGCGCACGCTGGTTCCTCTGGATATGCAGATCATCCTGGAGTCGCTGGCCAAAACGGGTAGGCTGCTGGTGACGGACGACTCCCACCGGACGTGCGGTGCAGCAGCGGAGATTGTGGCTCGGGTGGCGGAAAAAGGTTGGAATCTGCTCAAAGCTCCGGTCAAGCGGGTCACGCGCTACGATGTACCCATCCCCTATTATCGCGCCATGGAGCAGTTTGTTCTCCCCAACCGGGACAAGATCAAACAGGCGGCCCGCAAGCTCATGGGGGTATAATTTCCGAGAGAGCCCGGCTCCGTTTTGACAAGACCCTATCTGTGGAGGAGGAAGCGTCATGCCGTTTGCGGACATGCGGGAGTTCATCTCTCTTCTGGAAAAGAGGGGAGATCTGCTGCGGATTTCCCAGGAAGTAAACTGGGATCTGGAAATCGGGGCCTGGCTTCACAAGGCCATTCGCACCAAGAGACAACCCGGCCTCCTGTTTGAAAAGATCAAGGGTTATCCTCAGGGTTACACCGTGGCGGGGATGCTGGTTCCCAATCCCGTCCGCTGGGCTCTAGCTCTGGATTTTCCCGAGGACATTTCCTGGACAAAGATGATCGAAGGGATTTATGAGCGTTGCCGTAAACCCATGGATCCTGTCCTGGTGGGCACGGGCCCTTGCAAAGAAGAGAAGCACACGGGGAGTGACTGTGACTTGTTGGAATTTCCGGTTCCTCATTACATCGCGCGCGACGGCGGCCGCTACCTGGGCACCTGGCATTGCGTAATCACCAAGGACCCGGATACGGGCGTGCGCAACGTGGGGATGTACAGGATCATGGTCCACGACCGCAACTCTCTGGGGATTTTCATCTGCCCGGGAGAAAACGCTCTGTTCCACTACGAGAAGTGTAAGGCCTTGGGCAAGCCCATGCAGGTGGCAATTACACTGGGCCAGGAAGAGGTTCTTCCTCTGAACTCTCTATGGTCCTGGCCTTACGGGATTGACGAGTTTGCCATGGCCGGGGCTATGCGAAAGGCTCCCGTGGAGTTGGTAAAGTGCGAGACCGTGGATCTGGAAGTTCCTGCCACCGCGGAGATTGTGGTGGAAGGGGAACTATCTCTGACCGAGCGGCGGCCCGAGGGCCCCTTCGGCGAGTACACGGGTCACATGGGGGGGATGATCAAAGAGGGCCCGGTGATTAAAGTAACTGCCATCACCCATCGCAAGAACCCGATCTACCGCGCTCAACTCAACGGCCGTCCGCCCTGCGAGTATGTTTCTGGAGTGGGAATCTCCCGAGCGGCCGGGCTCTTCGCAGCCTCCCGCATTTACGGTCGTCCCGACATCATCGCGGCGTTCGTGCTTCCCAACAGCCCTGAGGAAACGATCGCTGTCTCCATTCACAAGAGCTACGCGGGGCAGGCCTTCGACGTGGCGAATTTTGTCTTCGAGCACGGTCCCACTCCGATGGTCAAGAACGTGATCGTGTGCGATTCGGACATCGACGTGAGCAACCTGGGAGAAGTCATCTGGGCCTTCAACTGCCGGGTGAAGCCCAGCCGTGACATCCGCATCATCCCCGGCTGCTGCGACTCCCCGCTGGATACCGCCATTGCCCTGGAGCAACGTGGACTTGGGGACCGCATGATCATCGACGCCACTTGGCCCATGGAGCCCGAGGACCACTTCCCTCCCAGACCCCAGTGGGACGGCCAGCGCTATCCGCAACTAGCTCTGCCGGACGATAAGACACTGGCGCGCATCGAGGATCTTTGGCGGGAACTCAAGCTACCCTCTTAGGGATTTTCTTCAGTCGATCCAGAATTTGATCGCTTGCAGGTCGGTTACTTTTGGCGGCGAAGAGTGTCACTCGCCGGGAAAGACACCGTGTCCGACGTCACGTGGAGGGTAACACCGGTTTGCTTTGTGCTGACTGCTTGCCCTGGGCGCTCTGACCCGCCGGAAAGACCAGAGACTTGATGACCACCGGTACGGCACCCGACGAGGGGAGCAGGCTGCCTATGTCGATGAAGTCGAACTCCTGCAGCTCGATGCCGTCGATGGAGATCACCGGGTTGGGGAACTGCATCTCCTGCTTTAGGTGGATGCCCAAGAGACCTCCAATATCGCGATCACACACCAGCACCAGCGGGTTGCCACGGGAAAGAGGGTGCTTTAGGGCATTGACCACACCGTTGCAGACCGAGTCGAGACGGTGGAAGG
>DATEAK010000386.1:0-3734 GCA_035288405.1 bacterium
CCTGCAGAGTCCCCAGAACCAGGTCCTGTCAACCGCCATTTGGAATCTTTGGGATTCGAACAACCCCGCCGATGCCGCCGCCTTGGGGGTTGTTATGTTCTTTACCTTGATGTTTTTGTTACTGGGGTTGCAGAAAAGCGCCAAAGAGCTTTTTTACGGGATGGAGTTGCGCTAAGGGTCTGAGTCCCCGGGTTATCCTCGATGAGGAGGAGGGTTATGAGCAACGAACAAATCTCCGGACCTGCAAAGGAACCAGAGAAGTCTTTCTACCAACGCTGGCTCGACTCGGAAGGGATTCCGGTGCTTCGAGATTTTACAGTGCCGGATGTGCGTACAGTCCCCCTGAGCCGCTGGGAGCGAAAAGGCGGTTCCGGCGTTTACCTGAACCTGGTGGGCACAGAGGAGGTGGACGATGCCTACCTCTGCGAGATTCCCCCGGGAGAAGCGCTTCATCCGCAGCGGCATCTGTTCGAGGAAATGATCTTTATCCTCAGCGGCCGCGGGGTGACCACGGTGTGGCAGGAAGGCTCGCCCAAGCAGGAATTCCGCTGGCAAAGCGGAACTCTGTTTTCTCCTCCTCTGAACAGCTGGCATCAACACCGCAATGTGGATCCCAAGGAACCTGCCCGCTATCTTGCGGTGACGAACGCGCCGGTTTTCTTGAACCTTTTCCACAACTCGGATTTCGTCTTTCAAAATCCTGCCGTCTTTCCCGAGCGTTTTTCGGGGGAGCCGGACTATTTCGACCGCCCGGCGGAGTTTGCCGGAGGCCGGTTGTGGCGGACCAACGTGGTTCCGGACGTGCATACCTACGAGTTGATCCGCTGGGAGCGTCGTGGAGCCAGCTTTGGGAGTGCTCACTTCGAACTTTCAGGAAACGTGATGGTATCTCACATTGCCGAACTTCCGCCTGGAATCTATGCGAAGGGGCATCGCCACGGCGGAGGGGCTCATGTAACGATTCTCAGCGGGAAGGGCTATACGCTCATGTGGCAGGAGGGCAAGCCCAAGCAGCGGTTCGACTGGCAGGAGGGGAGCCTGATTGTTCCTCCGGAGGGGTGGTTTCACCAGCATTTCAACACGGGAAAGGGCCCGATGCGTCATCTGGCCATGCGCTGGGGAGGTTCGAAGGGGTACATCGGGAGGAAGTACAAGCCGGATACGAACATTCGCGAGGGAGGAGACCAGATCAACTATGAGGACGAAGATCCCGAAATCCGCCGGATGTTCGAGGAGGAATTGAAAAAGGAGGGAGTGCCTTCGGCCATGCCTGCGGTGTCGTGAGGTGTAGGATGCTTCAGAGTACCTTCCGAGGCAAAAAGGATCCGAGGGGAAATGTCGGGAAGGATTTAGGAAGGGGGGAGGCTGGATTGGGTCATGGGACTTGGTGGCCGTCACGGCCAGATAAGGGAGAAAAGGTATGAGTCGTGCGATTCAGATCGGAGTCGGGCTTTGGGACCCTCGTGTGGATCCGGAGGAACACATAGATCCATGGCAGATGGTGGAAGTGGCGGAGATGGCGGATCGTATGGGTTTCTCCTATCTAGCCATGCCGGACCGGGTTTCCCGTCCGATTCCCCGCTTTGACACACTGACTTTGATGGCTGCTCTTGCCCTGAAGACCCGCAGCATACGCCTCCTGACCCATGTCTTTGTAACACCCCTGAGGGAACCGATCGAACTGGCTCGCCGGATCGTGACCATTGATCATCTTTCAGGCGGCCGGTTTGTGCTGGGAGCGGGTCTCGGGGGAGGCGAGAAGGTCGGGGGTCCGGACCTCACCGTTTATCAGAAGGAGTTCGTCGATGTAGGGGTTGACATCAGCGAACGAGGTGGGCGGACGGATGAGATCCTGCAAATTCTAAAGAAGCTTTGGACCGAGCCCGTGGCGAATTTCGAGGGACGTTTTTACCGATTCAAGAACGTTGTTTTCGAGCCCAAACCTTTCCAGAAGCCTCATCCTCCGATCTGGGTTGGAGGAAACACGGATGCTGCCATGAAACGCGCGGCCCGGTTCGGCGACGGCTGGGCGGGGAGTCTGGAGAATGCCGCGGCCCGTGTCGGCAGCGTTGAGGAAGCCCTCCGTCGTTTGATGCAGTTCCTCAAAGATCAGGGTCGGTCCCGGGAGAACTTTCACATTTCCACCACGGTTCGAATTCATATCGATCCCGACCCGGCTAAGGCCGTCGAAGAGGCCAGGAAGTTTTGGTCCTTGCAGCGGGGCTCTACCGAGGGGAACCGTCCGTTTCAGCTCAAGCAGAGCTTCGCAGCCTACGGGCCGGGTGAGCTGGCCGTGGAGAAGATTCAAGCGCTCAGAGAACAGGGGTTGGACAGCCTGATGCTTTATGTCCACTCCTTTGACCTCAAGGACCAGTTGCGCAAAATCGAACGCGAGGTTCTCTCCCGAATTTAATTGGGTCTTGTGAGCTTTGCGGCTCGGACGTTGCCGGAGAAGAGGGCGGGAAGATTCATGAGATCCGTTGGCATCTTTTCTGGATGATCAAAGAGGAGGTTTTGGGATGGTCAAGGTTCAGGGGCTGATCAAGCACTACGAGGCGGAGAGTGGGGAAGTGCAGGCCGTCCGCGGGGTGGACTTCGAGGTTCCCGAGGGGAAGTTTTTCACACTGCTGGGTCCCAGTGGGTGCGGGAAGACGACCACACTGCGCTCGGTGGCCGGTTTGGAGCAGATCGATGACGGGGAGATTGAGATTGACGGGCGTGTGGTGGCCTCGGTGGTCCGGGGGGTTTTTGTGCGGCCCCACCAGCGGGACATAGGGATGGTGTTTCAGTCCTACGCGATTTGGCCGCACATGAACGTGTTTGAGAATGTGGCTTTTCCGTTGCGGCAGATGAAGAAGAAGAAGAAGCTCAGCCGGAGCGTCCTAAAGGAGAAGGTGAAGCGGGCGTTGTCCCTGGTGCATTTGGACGGGTTGGAAGAGCGGCCGGCGCCGCAGTTAAGCGGGGGGCAGCAGCAGAGGTTGGCGCTGGCGCGGGCCATTGTGCGGGAGCCCAAGGTGTTGCTGCTGGACGAGCCGTTGAGCAATTTGGATGCGCAGTTGCGGGCGGAAATGCGCTTTGAGTTGAAGGGGCTCGTGAAGCGCCTGGGGATCACGACCTTGTACGTGACGCACGATCAGTTGGAAGCCTTGACGATGTCGGATCAGGTGGCGGTGATGCACGGAGGGAAGATCGTGCAGGTAAGCAGTCCGCAGGATCTGTACCGCAAGCCCAGCAACCAGTTTATTGCGGGATTTTTGGGGGCCAGTAATTTTTTTACTGGAGTGGTTCGAGGAGTTGAGAAGGGGGGACAAGGGTCGGTGGTGGACATTGGGGTTGGCCAGATGCTCTGCAATCTGCCTGCAGGGGTGAAGGTGGGGGGGAAGGTGGTGCTGGCGGTGAGGCCTGAGCATTTTGAGGTTTCGAGGAAGAAGCCGGAGGGGGCGATCAATGTGCTCAAGGGGAAGGTGGCGAGTTTGCTGTTTTTAGGAGATGCGCTGGATTGTCATGTGGAGGTGGGGGAGCAGCAGATTCATGTGAGGGCGCCGGCCTCATTGGGGCTGCAGGACGGAGACGATCTGTTCCTGATGGTACCCGCCGAGCATTGCATGACCGTGGAGTGCCAAGAGAACTGAACGTCCCGGAGATCGAACATACGAAAAGGAGGGTGCCGTGGAGGAGAGAGGGAACACCGTACGGCATACCGTTTCGTTCGCCGGAATCGGCCTAACCTGCGG
>DATEAK010000387.1:0-7299 GCA_035288405.1 bacterium
AAGGCCGGGGAATCCCCATGGGGAGAATCGGTCGGCCTGAAGAGGTGGCTGATGCGGTCCTCTTTCTGGTCCGCGAAAGCGGCAATTACGTCACCGGCCAGGTGGTTTGCGTGAATGGGGGCAGCCTCATGCGCTGAGGGACCGGGTTGGCCCCTTCGGCAAGTCTCAGGGCAGGCCTTGGGGTTCCGGGAAAGTCTTACGCGGGAGAGAATCCTCAGGGCGCCCCCTTGGGCTCCCGAAGGCTTGCGGCGTTCTTTGGAGGAGCCTGCTCTTTAGCAGGCCGTGGGGGAGGGGTGATGAGAATTCTCAAGAAGTGGATCACAGTCGTTCTGGTGGCTATTGCTCTTGGATTCGGAAGCGCTGCGGGATGGGAGAAAGCCGAGGCGGCGGAACGGTTGCGGGCTTCCTGGAGCGGGGCCTCTCCTGCCAACAGCCCCACCTGGGTTGCCATTGAGAAGGGCTTTCTCAAGAAACACGGGCTGGCCGATCTGGAAATGGTCAGCATCGAGTCGAGCACCACGGCGCTCCAGGCGCTGCTCTCCGGGGATGTAAACGTCATCGTCACCTCCGTAGCTACACTGGTCACCTCCCGCCTGTCGGGTTCGGACGTATTGATGATCGCGGGGATGGTTCCCACTTTTGTGGATCATATTCTGGTCTCTTCGGAAATTAAAACCATTGCGGACCTCAAGGGGAAAACTGGAGCTGTGAACCGGCTCGGGAGCACCTCGGACCTAGGCCTGCGCATGGCCTTAAGAAAATACGGGATTGATCCCAACAAGGACGTGAAGCTCCTGGGATTGGGCAATGATCACGTGCGGATGGCGGCCATGGGAAAGGGGCAGGTCCAGTTCACCATCATTTCCCCTCCGTTTGTAAAAGAAGGGGAGAAGCTGGGTCTGAGAAGTCTGGTGAATATTGCGGACCTGAAGATTCCGTTCCACTGGAACGGAATTCTGGCGCGGGAACCCACGATTCGGGAGAAGCGCTTGTTTGTTCTCAATTTTCTAAAGGCGGAGATCGAGGCAATTGCCTATATCAAGACCCACGAGGCGGAAACCATTAAGATCCTGTCAAAATATTTGAGGTTAGACAACCCCGTTGCCCTCAAGCTGGGATATGAAGGTTACGCCGCGGTCTTTCCCAAGGCTCCTTATCCGACTCCGGAAGGAGTTCAATCTCTTCTCGTGGACCTTGCCGGCCGGCGTCCGGAAGCCGCGAAAGCCGATCCGAAGAGCTTCGTGGACATGAGTCTTATAAAAGAACTGGAGGAGAGCGGATTTATTTCGACATTGTATCGATAGAGCAAATCAGGTTACGCTTCTTTCGAGGACGGGAAGAAAGACGCTTAATCCCTGACTCTTTTACTCCATAATCTCCTTGACAGATTCCGGGAAATGGCTATAATTCCCAGCTACCCCATAAGAATCAGTCGGTTTGGGGTAAATAGTCGAGAGAGTGGGGGTTCCCATGGATTCCATCTCTGGTACAGGTACTGTTCAGAACAGGATCCAACAAACGGATCTCTTGTCCCGGGTTGGCAATACTCCTCTGGTGAAAATCCGTCGCCTGGGTCACGAGATCGATTCCGTGGAGATTTACGCCAAGTTGGAGTGCTTTAACCCCGGGGGGTCTGTTAAGGACCGGGCGGGACTCCGGATCATCGAGGATGCCGAAAGATCAGGAGAGCTACGTCCAGGGAGAACGATCTTGGATTCCACTTCCGGGAACACCGGGATTGCCTACGCCTGGATCGGTGCCTACAAGGGCTATCCTGTGGAGCTCGTCATGCCCGCCAACGTAAGCTCGGAGCGGAAAAAAACTGTGCGGGCTTTCGGGGTTAAAATTATTTTCTCGGATCCTCTTCAGGGCTCCGATGGAGCCGTTCTCTTGGCTCGCAAAATTTATCAGGAAAATTCACATAAATACTTCCTCGCAGCCCAGTATGACAACGACTCCAACTGGAAAGCCCACTTTGATACAACCGGGCCGGAAATCCATGCTCAAACCGAGGGGAGGATCACTCATTTTCTGGCTGGAGTGGGGACCGGGGGGACTGTGGTGGGAACGGGAAGGCGGCTGAAGAAATTTAACCCGTCTATTGCGGTGTTCGGTGTCGAGCCGGACGATGGGCTGCACGGCCTTGAGGGGCTCAAGCACATTCCCACATCGATTCGGCCGGGGATTTACGACGATACCGTTCTGGATGGGACCCTGCGGGTGGAAACGGAAGAGGCCTATGAGATGGCCCACCGTCTGGCTCTGGAAGAGGGATTGCTGGTCGGAAAGTCTTCCGGTGCGGCCATGGTTGCAGCCCTTCGCCTGGCTCGGGAAATCCGGGCAGGGGTCATCGTCACCGTTTTTCCGGATGGCGGCGATCGGTATCTCAGCACCATCTTGTGGGAAGGAGCCGATGATTCTCTTGAAGGCCGCTACCGCGGCTGAGCTTTGCCGACATGCGCAGGAAGCCTACCCTTTGGAATGTTGCGGGGTCGTTTTGAATGGACCTCAAGGAGAACAGGTCCGCCGGTGTTCCAACATCCAGGATCGACTTCATCGGGAGGATCCGGAAAAATACCCGAGGGATGCTCGCATCGCGTACTACATGGACCCGGAAGAACTATACCGGATTTTTAAAGAGACCGATCAGAGCGGCACCCTCATCAAAGCCTTTTATCATTCCCATCCCGATCATGAGGCTTATTTTTCCGCTGAGGATAAGGAAAGAGGAACTGCCTGGGGGGAACCTCTGCACCCCGACACGACTTACGTTGTCGTCTCTTTGTTCAGCGGGACGGTAAAGGGAATGAAAGCCTTTGCCTGGGATTCTGATAAGAAGGATTTTACTGAGATTCTCCTTGAAACCGACAGTTCCGAATAGAAAAGGGAAAGGATGGTGAGACCCGCCTCCTCTTCTGGCGATCAGGACACCACGCTTTATTTCCGGTTTCGTGTCCCCGCTTTGTTCTTGATCCGATCTTTTCAGCATCACCTTCAGTTTCCTGGGAGAGAGACGGATTCAGATTGCTGATCCCGGGGTCGTCGGAATCTGCTGGTTTCGTGACGCCAAGTTTGAGATTCGCTTGCCCGCAGAGTATAAAGATTGTGTACGGATCTCGCGACTCGTCTGACAACGTGCTGCGACTCGATTGCCTGGGTCGCTATCGATGACAAAACCCGTGAAGATCGGGATTCGCCTTTTGGTTTTGGGAGCCGCCGGAATGTTCCTTGCTTTTACCGTGTGGAACTTTCATCTGGATAGGAAGTTTATCTTTTTTCCGGAAAAGGAGATCCTGGGAGATCCCGGTCGGTGGGGACTTTCGTTTGAAGATGTGGTGTTTCCAAGCGCGGACGGCGTGAAACTCCATGGGTGGTTCATTCCATTCCCGGGATCCGGCGATACCCTTCTATTGTTTTACGGGAATGCGGGCAACGTCAGCCACCACATAGAAAACATAAAGCTTCTCCACGACCGCCTACGGATCAACATTTTCCTTTTCGATTACCGTGGATACGGACGCAGTGAGGGGAAAATCTCGGAGGAGGGAGCTTACCGGGACGCAGAAGGGGCCCACAAGTATCTGTTGAGCCGGGCGGGCGTCAGCCCGTCCCGGATTGTTTTCTTCGGACTCTCCCTGGGTACTGCGATCGCCGTTCAACTGGCGCTTACCCATCCTCCCGCTGCCATGATCCTGGAATCCCCTTTTACCTCCATCAAGGATATGGCCAAGCGATCTTTTCTTTTGGGGCTCCTTACCCCCTTCATTCGGACCCGGTTTGACACGGCGCGAAAACTCTCCAGGATTCACGTCCCTGTACTGATTATCCAGGGAGATCAGGATCAGACTGTCCCCCCCTCCATGGCTCGCAGGCTCTACAACTTGGCTAACGGTCCCAGGGAGTTTTACGGGATTCCGGGGGCCGGACATAACGACACTTACATCATCGGCGGAAAAACCTACTTTGAAACCCTGGCGCGATTCATCTCCTCCTCTCTGCAAAGAAGAGATTCCCTTCGTACTGCCGGGAGAGAACTGGCTCCTTAGCGTAGTTGGAGAAAATCGCCGAGTCGGATTCCCTTCTTGTGGGACATCCCGCCGTTGATCTCTAGTACATAAAGGACCGGCGCCGTCGATTGGTAGGTGGGACAAGTTCTGGGAGGCAGGCAAGGAGGAGCATTTTCGTGGATGGTGATGATTTTCCCCTGTGCGTCGGCGAAGAGCATGTCCAGCGGCAGGAGAGTATCTTTCATCCAAAATTCCTGCACCTCGCTTTCAGGAAAGATGAAGATCATCCCCGAGCCGGCGGCCAGGGAGCGCCGGTTCATGAGGCCTTGAGCCCACTTTCTCGGCTCGTCGGCGATCTCAACGGTAAACCGGGCGATCATCGTCTCTTGAGGTGGCCTGAGAACAATGACCGTTTTCGAGGTGGCACCCGGTGCTCCCCGCAGGCCCAAGAAGAAGGTGAGCAGGATCAGGATTGGCAAGAAAGTAACCGCGACTCGCATTCTCCTGAACCGGAGACGGGTGAGATTCGCTTGGCCGGAATTGTTTTCTCTCGTTTCACTCATTTGGCTTTGATTCTAGCACTCTCTTGAAGAGTTGTGAATCATCGGGTGCCCTGGAAGAAAGGTTTGCCCACCATCAGTCGACAAGACTCACGTCGCAAGCGCTTCGGGAGCCCAAGGGGGCTCCCCCGAGAAGCGGACGAGGGTACAATTCCTTGGTAATGAACTGGGGGTTGACAAGCAGAGGAAGGGTATTGCTTCTGGGCCGAGTCTTTGATAGCGTAAGGGTCATCCGGCCAACTGATCTGCAGCGAGGGTGCACGCCATGTGGGTCACTCTGACCAATATCCGCAAAGTTTATCCACTGCGTAGGGGAGAAATTCAAGCCCTGGGCGGAGTTTCCTTAAGTATCCGGGATGGTGAGTTCATGGGGCTTGTAGGGCCCAATGGCTGTGGGAAGACCACTCTTCTCCACATCATCGCCGGTCTTGAAGCCCCTTCTCAGGGCCGGATTGACTTTCAAGGAGCCCGCAGTCAACCTCCGAACATCTCCATGGTGTGGCAGGATTTTGCCTTGATGCCGTGGCGGACAGTCGAAACCAACGTGGGCTTCCCCCTGGAAATCCGTAAGATGGCGAAAACGGCCTACCAGAAGGTCACGGACTATTGCCTCCAGCTTCTTAACCTGCGCCATTTTGAGAAGTTCTATCCCGAACAGCTTTCCGGCGGCATGAAGCAGCGTACGGGAATCGCGCGAGCCCTTGCTCACGATCCTGAGCTGATCCTGATGGATGAGCCCTTTGCCAACCTCGATGCACAGGTAAAAATGCTCATGCAGCAGGAACTTTTGCAGCTGTGGGAGAGGGATCGCAAGACGATTCTCTATGTGACCCATCACCTGGAGGAGGCGGTGCTTCTGTGTGACCGGATTGCAATCATGAGCCGCCGTCCCGGCCATATCCGCCGGGTGGTGGACGTGGATCTACCTCGGCCCCGGACCCTGAAAACCATGGGAAATCCCGGGTTCTCCGCAGTGCTTCAGGAAGTGTGGAATCTCCTGGTTGAGGATGTGCAACAGTCTATGGAGGAAACGCGTACTCCGGAGGCGATCCAAAAAGAACAGAAAAAGGAGAAACAAAAGTGCGGCGGATGGCCTTGGTCCTTTTGAGGATTTCGATTCCCCCTGGTTTCTTAATAGGATCCGGATTCCTTGAGTCGTTGTTCATAGGGGGTCAGCTTTTCTTCCTCTCCCGGCAGAGCCTTCCATTTGCCCTCCTTTAGTGTGTAGCCCGCTGTCTGGGAGGTCAGTGTGAGCTCTTTGACTTCCCCCTTTGTCAGAGTGATCCTGGTGGTGAACTTATGCTCGATTTCCCGCATCTGACTGCGGACAATGGTCTCCTTCTTTTCCAGGCGAATTGTATGCTCCCCCGGTGTCACCGGAATTTCCTTGTGCTCTACCAACAAGCCGGCATCCCGTCCGTCGATAAGAACTTTGTAGCCGCCGCTTTCTGCCCCGTTGATGAGGACCAGTGTGGCGACATCCGGTGTGGTGGGGACCACGTAGGGCTTCGTCGCACATCCCGCTGCCAACAAGAGCAGCATAAATACGAGCAACATGTGCTGCGGTTTCAACTGGAGTCTCCTTCTTAAGGTTTGGGCTTTTCCCCTATCCCTTTCCAAGCCTGAATCTTTGCCCTGATTTCGGGAATGGCCCGCTGGGCGGCCTCGATTCCCGCCCCCATTGCTTGCTTTTTCTGAGAGAAATCCCACGCTCCAATCTGACCCACCCGGGGCTCGATGGTCACGTCGGCATCTCTCAACTTGGTTTGGACGATCAAATTCCCCATGATGTTGACGGCCTGCAGGATAATGTCCACCACGTTGGTGAGATTTTGCCTGGAAGTCTGCACTCCCTGGCCCACGTTAACGGCAATGACCAGATCGGCTCCAAGTTGTCGGGCCACGTCAACGGGCACGTTGTTACTGACCCCTCCATCCACTAACAATTTTCCTCCGTATTCGACTGGGGTAAATACGCCGGGAATTGCGCTGCTGGCGTGGACGGCCTTGGCTACGGGTCCTCTGTCCATGACCACAGGCTTTCCTGTCTCCAAATCCGTGGCCACTGCGGCATACGGGATTTTTAGACTTTCGATCTGCTTGACTCGCACCATCCGGTCCACGAAGCGCTCGAGATTGTTCCCGGTCACGGGTCCCGTGCGCGCAGAAAAGATGGAAAAGTCCAGCACATCGTCGCGCTCCAACTGAAAGGCTGCCCATTCCAGCTCAAACGTGTTGGGGTTCCCTGCATAAAGAGCTCCGACCAGGCTGCCGACACTTGTACCGACGATCCGGCTCAGGGGAATCTTTTCCTGCTCTAGAACCCGGAGGACTCCCACGTGGGCAAACCCGCGTGCGGCTCCTCCTCCCAGGACCAGGGCAATTTTGGGATCGGCGGATTTGGGGGGCACTGGAGGAGCGGCGGGAACCGTAGGCGCGCATCCCGAAACCCACAGAATCCCGATGAGTAGAAGGGCAACCCCGATACTCTTTATCTTGCACAGTAGGGCAAAGGAAAAATCGGTGTTCAATTGAGCGATTTCAGTTGTTCGGCAGCGAGCTTGGCCGCATTGGAATTGGGGAAGTCGCTCATGACCTTGCGCAAGAGAATTTTTGCTGAATTCCCGTCCTTGAGTGCCAGGAAGGCCTTGGCCTGCTTAAACATTGCATCTGGAACCTTGTCACTCTTCGGGTAGCCCGTCAGAACTCTTTCAAAAGCCAGGATGGATCGG
>DATEAK010000388.1:0-8084 GCA_035288405.1 bacterium
CCCGCCGGTGGACAGGACAGCAACCTTGCCACCTACCGCTTCGTGGGCCTGGGGGAGTTTCCGGTCACGATCTACACCTATCCGTACCTGATGTACCAACCCGAGATGAAGCCGCTCCCGCTCAATTGGATCCGGCTTCCCGTCGTGCCAATCGTGCCCTTGCAATTCGTGATTAGCAAGAAAGCCCCGCACATGAACTCTGCCAAGCTTTTTGCCCACTGGTATATGAGCAACACGGGACAGGAGCTTTTGAAGAGCCTGGGTTTCATTCCGGGGAATACAAATATCGGCTCCAATCCTCCGGAAATACTGAAAGGCGATTTCGAACTGGAGGTGATCCCGGTCCACAAGCTTGACCTGGGGGCAATCGCCAAAAAATTCAAGGAAATCGTCCCCAAGTACTGAGATTGATGAAAAGCACGAGATTCAACCCGCACAAATGAGCACGAAACGGAAAGGGATTCAAACAACCCTTCTAGCGCTGGCGATCGGTGTCCTTCTTCTGTGGCTGGTGGTCCTTCCCCTGGGACTGATGTTCTTCGGGTCCTTTACTTCCTCGCATTCGCCTCTGGAAGCCGGCGGGGTATTGACGCTGGAGAAGTACCGCCTGGCATACTCGGATCCGGAATTAAGACGAGCCTGGTGGAACACGATTCTTTTCTCGACCGGGACCGTCGCTTTTGCCACCATGTTCGGACTACTCATCGCGGTTTTTTTGTCCCGGACGGATGTTCCGTTCCGGGGGACCATCGAGACCCTCACTCTGCTTCCCCTGGCGATTCCCCCCTATTTGTTGGCGATCGGCTGGATCATGCTCCTCAACCCGACCATCGGGATCATGAATCGGGCTCTCATGGAATGGCTTGGCCTCAGAAGCGCGCCGATCAGCATTTACGGAATGGCAGGGATGATCTTCGTGGAGGGACTCTATCATCTTCCAGTGGTCTATTTAATTGTGAAAGGTTCTTTGCGTTCCGTGGATCCGGCCATGGAAGAGGTCGCTTCCCTTTCGGGGGCGGGGCCTCTCTATATATTCCGCCGGATCACTTTGCCTCTGGCCAGGCCGGTGATCCTGGCGGCCATGGTCCTGGTCTTTGTGCGGTCCGTTGGCAGCTTTGCGATCCCTATCTACATCGGGAGCCGCAAGGGCATCAACGTGATTTCGACGAAAATCTACGACGTGATCAGCGAGACGTTTCCAACGAATTACACGCTGGCCGCTGCGCTGAGCGCAAGCCTGCTCGTGCTGACTGCCCTTCTCCTGTTCGCTCAACGAGTTTTTACCGGAAGGGCGGAGCGTTACCAGATTGTGGGGGGGCGCGGGTACAGCTCGGGTCAATTCATGAAAGGAGCGGCGGGTCTGGGAAATCTCCGGTTCCTCATCTCCGGCGGGATTCTGACTTTTCTTTTCGTGACGTTGGTGTTACCCGTGGGCATGATCGTGATCACGAGTTTTCAGAGTCCCCTGATCGATCTTTTCGACTTTTCATCTCTTTCCCTGAAAAACTACGTTTCCCTTTTCAACTCCCCTTTGAACGGCCGCGCGATCCGTAACAGCCTTCTCCTCTCCTTTGTGGGCGCCGGACTCGGAGTGACGGTCTCCGCTTTAACCTCCTACCTCATTCACCGGACTCGCATCCGGTTCCGAGCGGGTCTGCACTTCCTGAGCATCCTGCCGGGCGTGGTTCCCGGGGTCACGTTGGCCGTGGCCTTTCTGTGGACCTATCTCACGATGAAGTGGCTGGGGATTTACGGCACCTTATGGATATTGCTCATTGCCTATGTGACTCGTTTCCTCCCGGAAGCGACGAGGGCCACTCAGGGGGGGATCCAAGCCATCCACAGCCAGCTTGAAGAGGCGGCCCGGATCACGGGAGCTTCTTTGTTCCGGATTCTGCGCCGGATCATCTTCCCCTTGGCCCGGGAAAACCTGTTCTCTGCATTTCTTCTCCTGTTTATGATTTACTTGCGGGAGTTCGCGATGTCCATTTTCTTGACCGCCCACGGGAATGAAGTGATTTCCATGGCCATCTTCGATGCCTGGAGAAACGCAAACCTGGAAGGAGCCATGGCCGTTTCTACGGTTCTGGTGGGCATCCTGATGATCACCCTGGCGGTAAGCCGCTGGGTTTTCCGGATCCGTGTCACCGGACTTTAAGTGATGGGCGGATAAACTGATTGAAGGCGAGATCTCAGATGGTGGCAGTGGAAGTTAAGAACCTGGTGAAACGGTATGGTGCGGTGCAAGCTGTGGGCGGCATATCCTTTGAGATCGAAAAAGGGACCCTCAAGACTCTCCTGGGGCCCAGCGGATGCGGGAAAACTTCAACTCTGCGGTGTATTGCCGGACTCGAGGATCTGGATGGGGGTGAAATTCTCCTGGACGGGAAACTGGTGGCGAGTCAAACGTCAGGGGTGTTCGTTCATCCGGAAGCACGGGGCCTGGGAATGGTTTTCCAGTCCTACGCGGTCTGGCCTCATATGACGGTGGCGGAAAATATCATGTTTCCTCTGGATGTTCTCGGTTTGCCTCGTATGGAGAAGATCAAGCGGGTACGCGAAGTGCTGAAGCAAGTGGGGCTTGGAGACAAGGAAGAGAGGGATGCGACTTTGCTCAGCGGGGGAGAACAGCAGCGCGTAGCCCTGGCGCGGGCCTTGGTGCAGAATCCTAAAATCATTCTCTTCGATGAACCGCTGAGCAATCTGGATGCCAAGCTGCGTCGAGAGATGCGGGGCGAGATCAAGAGCCTGCAGAAGACACTGGGGATGACCGCTCTTTATGTAACTCACGATCAGGAAGAGGCCCTCTTCCTCTCCGATGAAATTGCCCTCATGGAGCACGGCCGCATTGTCGATGAGGGTTCCCCCTATGAGGTATATGAAAATTCACGGACTTTTTTCAGCATGAACTTCATGGGGCAATGCAACGTCTGGAAAGTGGTGGTGAAAGAAATCCGCGACGGCGTCGCAATCGTCGAGGGATCCTTGGGGGCGAAGTTTGAGAGCCCGGCTCCGCGTGGTGTCACTGCTGGGATGACGGCCTGGCTTGCCGTCCGTCCCCATCATGTGGAGTCTTTTGTCGCGCCCGCCTCACCCATGAACCGTCTGCAAGGGCGCCTCGTCCTCACCTCCTTTCTGGGGAACTACTTCGAGTACCGGCTGGAGACGGAAGTCGGGCCGCTTATCCTTCACAGTCAACGGCCGCTCGCCAAGAGCGAAGACGGCTCGGTTTCCCTTTTTCTCCCCAAGGAGTATCTCCGTTTGTATCCCCAGGACGCTCCATAACCTTCAACTGTCTCTAGGTTTAGCCGTGGAGTTTGAAAGGCCGCTGTGCAAAGTGTGCGGCTTGTGGTAAAAAGGAGAAAGATCTTGGGAATCCTTCAGCGGAGGCGGTCGTGTTGGTCCTGCGGATTTTCGCGTTAGCGGCTCTTCTATCTCTACAGTTCGCATGCTCCCGCAACCAGGAGATGAAGACTCTGTATGCGGAGCGTTGCCTGGCCTGCCACGGCGCCTCGGGCCGAGGCGACGGGCCCATTGCCTCTTCCTTACCGGTGCCCGTTCCCGATTTTCGATTGACAGTGGAACGGAAAAGTGTGCGAGCGATCCGCAAAGTGATCGTGGACGGAAAGGGGATCATGCCGGCGTACGGCCCTGCCTTGAGCCGTCTGGAGGTCCAGGACATGATCCGCGCGGTACGGGTTGTCAGCGAGGAGGGGCGCCCCGTGGAGTGGTGGGAGAAGATCGGTCCTCTATTGTATGCGCACTGCAGCTTGCCTTGGCAATTTGGAGATGACGAGGAGGAACCGCAACGGGGAGCCGGGCCGTGATGCAGCAAAGAGGATTGGGGATCGTTCTGGCCACAGTGATTCTCGCCGCACTGGTTCCTGCCCGTGAGATTCGGGCTGCGAGCCACCAGTCCGAATCTCATCCTCAAGCGCAGGAGTCCGGACGCAGTCAAGTTCATCTTCCCATTGCCGACTTTTCCTTGACCGATCAAACAGGCCGTCCCTTCCGCTTTCAGGAACTTCGGGGAAAGGTGGTTCTGGTGACTTTTATTTACACGACGTGCTCCGATGTTTGCCCGCTGCTTACCTCCCGCATGGTTTTGGTGCAAAGAGACTTGAAGGGCACGGAGCGCAGCTCAGTGTACCTGCTGGGAATTACCACGGATCCTGAAATTGATCGTCCGCAGATTCTAAAATCCTATGCGGGGCGCTACGGGGTCGATTTCTCCAACTGGTCGTTCCTGACGGGAAGTCCGGGCGAGCTGGCTCCGGTTTGGAAATCTTTCCGAGTCCAGGTACAGCGCAAGGCCCGGGGCCTGGTGAACCATACTCCGCTTACCGCTCTGCTGGACAAAGCAGGGATTATGCGTTTTGCGTACTTCGGAACTTCTCCGGATCACCGGTCGATGCTGCGGGATCTACGTAGTCTCCTGCCTTCATCGTAGGCAGGCGCCCAAGCTCACCCGGGCGGCGTGGACCCTTTGGTTTGTGCTGGTCTGAGAAGACGATTCCGGGCGCTCCACTTGATTCAAACTTGACAGAGGAGGAAAAGGATGAAGAGGTTCCCGAGAGGGTCTGTGGCTTTGCTGTTTATCACCTGGTTGGTGGCGACCTCCATGATCCCAATTCCAGTCTCAGCGGCTCCGGCAGCTCTTGAGAAGGTAAAGATTTCATTTCCAGCAATTGCGATTGCCTTTTTGCCTCTCTTTGTCGGCAAGAGCCAGGGGGTTTACGGCGGGGAGGGGATCGATCTCGATCCTGTCCGGCTCGGAGGGAACCCGGTTATGGCAGCGCTGGTGAACGGGGAGCTGGACTATTCAAGCGATAACTCCCAGCTAATGCTGGGGGCGGTATCCGGGCTTCCGGTCAAACTTCTCGCCTACATGTCGGTGAAACCCAGCTTCTCCCTAGTCGCTCGCCCCGACATGAAGGCGGTTCAGGACCTGAAGGGGAAAGCCATTTCCGTGCAGGCCAGGAAAACTCTCACCGATTATGTGGCGCGGGAGATGGTGAGAAACTATGGGCTGGACCCGGACAAGGACATCACGACTCTGGGGGTCGGTGACCACAGTTCCCGCTTGGCCGCCGTGCGCGGCGGCTCGGCGGCCGCAGCGCTGATCGATCCTCCCAATGACTTTGTCGCCGAGACCATGGGCCTCAAGATTCTGGCGTTCGCTTCCGATTCGTTTAAGAACTTGGGACAGGGCGGCCTGGGAACCACCGAAGCACGGATCCTCAAGCAGCCCGACCAGGTACGGAAGATGATGCGCGCCTTCGTCAAGAGCCTCGTTTACACTCGGGAGCATCGCAATGAGGTCGTGGGAGTCATCGAGAGTACATGGAAGGTGGACAAGGTCATTGCCGGCAGGACTTACGATTCGGTAATCAACAACTTTTCCCGGGATGGTACGGCCACCGACGGAGTGGTGCAGGAGACAACGAAGATGCTGAAAGCCCTGCGGGACGATATCAAGGGAGACATCCCCATGGACAAGCTCGTGGACTTAAGCTTCCTGAAAGAAGCCCAAAAAGAGCTGGGAATTTCCGTGAAGTAAGCTGCGAAATGCCAGGCGCCGGGGGATGACGGAGGAAGGCAGGCTAGATTTCCTCACCTTTCACCCGACTCAGGCGAACCTTCAGGCTGTCCCACCACGCGAAGACGGGGAATCGATTGCACAGGTAGATAGGTGCAAAGGTCCCCAGGCCCACCAGGTCTGTGAGGATTCCCGGTTTGATGAGCAGCAGGGCTGCGCCCAGGCACAGAATTCGCTGCCACCAGGGCATGGACCTTACAATGTAGCCGTTCATGGCGACGGCCAGTGCGAAAACCCCTACGGAGGCTGTGACTACGGCCAGGAGCACTGATGAAGCCGGCCCGACAAGGAGGAGGGCTGGATTGTAGGCAAACATGAAGGGGACGATGTAGGCCACGGCCCCGAGCTTGGTGGCCAGGAATCCCGTCTTAGTAGGGTTTCCCCCGGCGATGCCGGCGGCCACGTAAGCGGCCAGTGCTTCGGGAGGTGTAATCATGGAAATGCAGGCGTAGTAGATGACGAACAGGTGGGCAATGTAGAGGGGAAGCCCCAGCTTGACGAGGGCAGGGACCACCAGGGCGATCTGGATGATGTAAGCGGGAATCGTGGGGAGGCCTAGCCCCAAGATCAACGAGGCAATCATGGTGAAGAAAAGCCCCAGGAAAAGACTCCCCCCGGAGAGACTGAGGATCGAAGCACTGAAGCGCTCTCCCAGGCCCGTGAGGGTTACGCTACCGATGATGATTCCGGACATGGCAGTGGCAGCCACCACCGGGAGAGAATTCTTGGCTCCCTCTTCCAGCGCGCGCAGGATGTCCCGGTGTCCCATGCGGGTCTCCCGCCGCAAAAAGCTTACGGCTAGTGCCGCAAAGATGCTGTGGACCGCTGCGAACATGGGGGTATAGCCGGCCATGAGAAGCCCTACAAGCAACATGATCGGGAGCACCAGATGAACCCGAGGGAAGATGACGTCCCCCCATTGACCCACCTCTTCTTTTTGTAACCCTCTCAGGCCCACGCGGCGCGCCTCCAGATCAAGATTCATCCAGATCCCCATGTAGTAAAGGACTGCTGGAAGCAGGGAGTACCAGGCGATCGTGATGTAGGGGATTCCCGTGAACTGAGTCATGATGAAGGCCTGGGCTCCCATCACTGGCGGCATGAATTGGCCCCCGGTGGAAGCTGCTGCCTCCACGGCCCCGGCAAACTCCGGGCGGTAGCCCGTGCGCTTCATTAGGGGAATGGTGAAGGAACCGGTGGAAACCACATTGGCCACGGCGCTCCCGGAGATCATTCCCATCAGGCCGCTGGCCAGAACAGCGATTTTCGCCGGACCTGCCCGCAGCCGGCCTGCGGCCAGAACCGTAACGTCAATGAGGAATTTACCGAAGCCCGAGGTCTCCAGGAAGGCGGCGAAGATGATGAACAGAACAATGTAGGTTGACGATACGGCCAGAGCGATGCCGAAGATTCCGTCCGTGGTAAGGACGAGGTTGTCCAATAGGGTGCCCAAAGTATATCCGGAGTGGCGGAAGATCCCCGGCAGCCAGGGGCCCGCGAAGGGGTAGGCGAGGAACGCGCAGCAAATAACGGTCAGTCCCATCCCCAGAGTACGGCGCGTGGCTTCCAGGACCAGAGCCACAAAGCCGATTCCGAGGATCGTCTGCACAGCAGTCAGGTCGGTGACGTAAGCAAAGCGCTCGCCCGAGAGATAGCGGTAGTTCCACAAAAGGTAGCTGATGGAGGCTACCGTAAGGAACAGGAAAAATCCGCTAAGAACCGTGCGCCACGAGGTTCGGCGCCAGCTTGTTTCCGGAAGAAGACCCATGAGCAGGAGGATCAGAAATCCAAAGGCTACATGGATGATCCTCTGCAGGTAGCCTTCCAGTGCCCCGAAGACCCCAGTGTAAAGTTGGAACAGGGACATCCCCACGGACAGAACCGATATGGCTGTGGCAAGAAACCGGCGGAATCCCACGCGCGCCCCCCTGCATGGGCCAGCGGAAAGAGGCGGCCGCCGTCCGGCAGCCGCCCGAGATACGGCTACTTCATCAATCCCCTGGACTGGTAGAAGCGAGCTGCACCGGGATGGAACGGGATTCCGAGGTCCCCGCCCATGTCGTTGGGGGATAGACCTTTCATGAACGCGAAGTTCTTCTGGAGGTCGGGGAGCGCTTCCACCAGCGCTTTTGTGATCTGCTCGGCCAGTGCGTCCGGCATTTCCTTGTTGGCGGCAACATGTACTGATGACTCGAAGGTTGTCACATCAGAATTGATCTGGGGGTATGATCCCGCCTTGATCGTGTAAGGCCGCAGCCCCTTGTTTTCTCGGCTGAGTTCCCGGATTTTCCCGGGGCTTAGGCTCAGCAGGCTTACTTTGCGGGCCGAAGCCAGTTCGAGGAACAAGGGATAGGGCACAGAGGTCATGATCAGAAAAGCATCCAGGTGCCCATCCCGCATGGAATCGATGGAATCTATCTCCCCCAGGAACTGGGGCTGGACATCTTTGTAATCCAGCCCGTGGGCTTTCAGGACCATCTGGTTC
>DATEAK010000389.1:0-3739 GCA_035288405.1 bacterium
TTCCCACCCGCTACGGCGGGGATCTCGACGAGGAAAACAAGCTCAAGGCCGGTGCGGATTACAGCTGGACCGATATCTGCGACCGACTGATCCGGGACCGTTTCGGCCCGGACAAGGGGCTGGAGTACGCCAAGAAAGACGGGGTCATTACCTGGCCTAAGAAGGTGGATGAGATCTACTGGAAGTGGTTTTTGAACGTCCGGGTCCCCATCTACTTTGAGTTCTTCCCCGTCGGCAGGGACAAGGCGATAAAGGTCATGGAACAGTTCGGCTCGCGCGATATGCTCGACTGGTCCCGGCTCAAGGCTCTTCCCGACTGGTATCCGTGCCCCACTCACATGTATGACGGCACGGAGTACGACATGTACACCTTCTACTGGCGGGCCGTGATGCATACGAACTCCCTGACGATGCAGAACCCCTGGCTCGACGAGATTGCCCAGCAGGATCCCTATGCTTACTTGATCCAGATCCATACGGAGACGGCCAAGAAGAAGGGGTTAAAAGACGAGGACTGGGTCTGGTTGGAAAACCCCGAAGGGCACAAGGTGAAAGGGCAGATTCGTCTCACTGAAGGAATCGAGCCCCAGCACCTGGCCATTGCGGCCTGCGCCGGTCATTGGACCCCCTTCCAGCCCATTGCTAAGGGGAAAGGGGTTTTCTTTAATGATCTGGTGGAAGCCGATGCAGCTCACACGGATCCCTTAACCCTTGGCCAGGACATCTGCGTCAAGGTCAAGATCTACAAGGCGTGAGGGGGGGGAGAAGGCCATGCCAAGATACGGGTTTGTGATTGACTTGAAGCGTTGCTACGGTTGTTATGCCTGCCAGATGAACTGCAAGGCGGAACGTCTTACCCCGCCCGGGGTTGCCTGGGCCCGCGTTCTCAAGGGGGAGCGCGGGAAGTATCCAGCGGTCATCCGCCAGCCTCTTCCCATCCTGTGTATGCAGTGCGAGGATCCTGAGTGCATGAAGGTGTGTCCGACCCAGGCCACGCAGCAGCGCTCCGATGGGATTGTCACTGTGGACAAGGATCTGTGCGTGGGATGCAAATATTGCGCGATCGCCTGTCCGTACGGTGCCCGCAATTTCACCGAGAAGTGGACGAGCTACTTTGGCGATGACGTGCCCCTCTCTCCCTTGGAGGAGTACGGCAAGAAGAACTGGATCGAGAAGTTCGGGGAAGGAACGTCGACGAAATGCGATTTCTGCGTGGAGAGGGTGGAGAAAGGGTTGAAGCCTGCCTGCATTCCCGGCTGCCCGGCGAACGCCCGTTATTTTGGGGATCTGGATGATCCGGAAGACGAGGTCTCCCGGCTCATCAAGACCGAGCGGGGCTTCCAGTTAGCGCCCGAGTTCGGCACGAACCCGCGGGTTTACTACTTGCCGCCGAGATAAAGGGGTGATTGCGATGGGAAACAAATTGGAAAATCAAGTTCAGAGAGAATGGAAGTGGCCCGTTGCCGCTGATCTGTTCCTGGCGGGAACGGGGGCTGGTAGCTATGCCACAGGGGTACTAGCGAGCTATGGCGGCCCGAACTGGGAGCCTGTGGCCAGGACAGGGATTGCCTTGGGGTTCCCGCTTCTGCTCATCGCTTCCCTGTTCCTGATCCTGGACCTGGGGGTCAAGATGCGCGCTTTGCGGGTCTTTCTCAATCCGGGAACTTCCTGGATGACCCGAGGGAGCTTAATCATCTCCGTGTTCATGACCCTGGCCTTTCTCCACCTGGTCCTGATGGTATGGCCGGGGGAGATGGCCGTCAACGCTCCCCTGCTTCGGGTGATCGGCGTAGTGAACTTCGTGTTTGCGATCCTGGTGATGATCTACACCGGGGTTCTCCTGGGAGCCTCCCGGGTCATTGCCTTCTGGAACACGGCCATGCTTCCTCTGATGTTTCTCGTTTCGGCGTGCAACACCGGAGTCATGGCAGTGATCCTTCTGACCCCAGCGAGCCCGGCCCTCTCCGGAGCCTTCAGGCTCCTCTCCCAGGTGCTTTTGGTTCTCCTTGTCCTCCAAGGCATCGTGGTTGCTTTCCTTCTCCAGGCCTCCCACCGAACGGACGAATCCAGAGCCTCGGCGCAACTCTTGATCAAGGGGCGGCTGGCGGGGACCTTCTGGTTTGGGTTCATCGTAGTCGGGCTTCTGGTTCCCCTGGCCCTAGTCGTCATCGAGGTGGTTGGGGTGGCCGAGGCAGACCTCTCTACGACTTTGTGGGTGACCCGGATTGCCGCCATACTGGGACTCTTCGGAGGTTTCTTGCTCAGGCGTCTGGTGCTGGCGGCGGGAGTCAAAACGCCTCTGCGAGCTGGCGGGATCGAGTACACGTTCCCGAAGCCGATTTTTTGAGCTAAACTTTGGCCGGGGGACTTTCGGGCGCAAGTTTTGCCTCGAACCCCCGGCTTTTTTCTCTCTTCTCATCCTTCTCCCCCGCTGGGGGAGAAGGGGAGGATGGGGGGGATTTTCAGAGTAGAATGAAAGAGGTAGTTTGATGGCAGGGGCGTTGGACGGCATTCGGGTTTTGGATCTCTCCCGCGTTTTAGCGGGGCCTTACTGTTCCATGATCTTGGGAGATCTGGGAGCCGACATCATCAAGGTCGAGCGCCCGGGGATCGGCGATGAAACCCGGCACTGGGGACCCCCCTTTGCAGCTCCGGGAGAAAGCGCCTACTTCCTTTGCGCCAATCGCAACAAACGCAGCATCACGGTAAACCTGAAAGCCCCCCAGGGCGTCGAGATCATCAAGGCTCTGGCGCGCAAATCGGACATTTTTCTCGAGAACTTTTCTCCGGGCACGACGGATGAACTCGGGGTCGGCTACGAGGCGATCCGGGAAGTGAACCCACGGATCATCTATTGTTCCATCACCGGCTATGGTCCGGATGGCCCTTACCGGAACCGCTCGGGGTACGATTTGGTGGTGTCGGCCATCGGAGGGCTCATGGGAATTACCGGAGAGCCCGAGGGACCTCCCGTCAAAGTGGGTGTGGCGATCACCGACGTATGCACGGGAATCTCAGCGCAAGGGGCGATTTGTGCCGCTCTCTATTCCAGGGAAAAGACGGGGAAGGGACAGCGCATCGACCTCTCCCTCTTGGAGACCCAGGTGGCGGCTCTCGTCAACATGGCCAGCTCCTACCTGATCTCGGGAGAAATTCCCCGGCGCTGGGGGACGGCTCACGAAACCATCGTCCCCTACCAGGGATTTGAGGCGAAAGATAAGTACGTCATCATCACCGCGGGCAACGACCAGCTCTGGGCCAAGTTCTGTAAAGTTCTTGGAGTTCCGGAACTGATCGATGATCCTCGTTTCCAAACAAACCCATTGCGGGTAAAAAACCGCAAGGAGTGCATTCAGGCTCTAGCCCCGGTCCTGAAAACCAAAACCCGCGATGAATGGATCAAGCTGCTAAACGCCGAGGGGATTCCCTGCTCCCCGATCAACACGATGGATGAGGTCTTTAGTGATCCCCAAGTCTTGCACCGCAATATGCTGGTCGAGGTGGATCACCCGACGGCGGGCAAGATCAAGCTCGCAGGGATTCCGGCCAAGTACTCGGAGACGAAAGCGGTCATTCGCCGGCCGCCGCCCCGTCTAGGAGAGCATACAGAGGAGGTTCTCTCGAAAGTGCTCGGCTTTGACCCTCCGAAGATTGAGGAGCTGAGGGCGCAAGGAGTGATTTAACTCTTCCTGTTCCTCTTTATCTTTGGGGGAGAGGGCAGGGAAGAGCAATGAGTGGG
>DATEAK010000390.1:0-5057 GCA_035288405.1 bacterium
CCGATGACCGGTGGAATCGCTCCCGGAATCCCGCCGATCACCGTACACAGGGGGGTGGAGCGTTTGAGCCACGCCGTATAGATCCCCACGTAAAACAAAATGGCTCCCAGCGCGAGGACGGCGCTGAGCAGGTTTACCTGCCAAACCAGGAGCACGAAGGAAATCACACCAAGGCAGATGCCGAAGAGAAGTGCATGATGGGGGCTTATGCGGCCCGTGGGCAGGGGACGGAGGCGCGTCCGGCTCATGAGGGCGTCGATGTCCCGGTCGATATAGCCGTTCAGCACGGCGGCTGAAGCCGAGGCCAGGGCGGTTCCCAACAGGGTAGCCAGCACCAGCCCTGCCGGGCGGGGTGCGGAACTTGCCATCCAGATTCCGCCGAGCGTGGTTAAAATCACCAGAAGGTTAATATCCGGTTTCGTCATCTGGTAGTAATCTTTGAGAACGTGGGCTTTCGCTTGTTGATCTCTCAAGGCGATCCCTCCTCAGGTTGAGTGTTGTTCTAACAATACGGGCGCAGATGGAGAAGCAGAAGGTCGCAAGCAAGCGGCCGAAAGAAAAACCATGATGGCCATGAGGGCCTCTGCATTCGCCAGGTGAAGAACGGTCACAGTCGGAGCGAGACGGGAGGAAACGGCAAGGATACCCAGGAAAATTTGCAGTCCCACGAAAATCGCCGCTGCCGGAGCGAGAGCCTTCAGAAATGGTTGCTCTTTCAGTGTGCCTAGCGTGCGGGCTGCCGCTACCAAGGTCAGCCCTGCGACGAGTAGGGCTCCGGCCCGATGGAGGAAATGAAACGTGGTAAGACCCTTCAGGGGAGGGATCAACTCCCCTTGACAGAAGGGGAGGTCCGGACAGGCCAATCCGGCACCGCTGTGACGGACGTAAGCGCCCAGGATCATCTCGATGTAGAGTGCTCCCGTGGCGATCAGCGGCCAGAACGGTCGCAGCTCGCCCTGTGTGTTGTCCAAGAAAACAGGATTTCCGGAAGCCCGGCGGCTCAATATCACCATTAAGGCCAGAGTGACCAGAAGAGCAGTGCCCAGAGCGAGGTGACCCGTGACGACTTCTGCGGGGAGCTCTCTGAGTACGGTAACGGCTCCCAGCAAAACCTGGCCCAGCAGTACCACGAGTGCGGTTGCTGCGGCCGCCCCGGCTCCGGGAATTTGCCGGCGCCTGCGCCATGCGGCTACGGCGGTCGCGAGAACCAGAAGGCTTACCAGGGCGGCCAGAACCCGGTGACTGTATTCAATGAGGACGGGGCCTTCAAGAGGAGGAATGAACTGCCCGCGGCATAGGGGCCAGTCGGGGCATGCCAGACCGGAGCCCGTGGCGCTGACGATGCTGCCCACGATCAGCAGGAGATAAGTTGCCGCCAGGCTAATCCAGGAGAGCCGTTCCAATGGTTTCATAAAGAATCCTTACGTAGGGGAGCCCACACTCCTGCGGGAAAACCACAGGAGGAGGCTTGATGATTTAACGAACTGGGAGTGTTTATTTTCTGCGGAAAACCGGTCGAAAATGGGTGAAGTGATTCGCGATTTTGCAGCGTGCACTTGCATTCCCCCTCGTGAGGATTATAATAAGTCACGTTTGCTGGTCCGTCCACCCGTATTTATAAATTGAGCGTTTTCGATCGCACCGATAACGGACATCCGGAGAGGAGGTGCCGTGCAGAGGCTTCCGTGGTAACCCGAGAGAAGGATGCTCGATTTGGATTCTTCCTTTTTTTCTTCCTCGGTGCCGTGGTTTTAGCTCTTTTTCCTGTGGCCCCCACCCTCGCGCAGGAAGCCGGCAAAGAAGTCGCCTACCGGGCGTTTCCCCTTCTGGGCTCTAAACTTGCTGTCTGGGTTATAGCCCAGATCCACTTAAATTTTGCCGCCTTCATCCTCGGCGTTCCCGTCTTTTCCGTCATCATTGAAATCGTGGGATGGCGGACAAAAGACCCGAAGTACGACTGGCTCGCCCACGAATTTGTCAAGCTGATCATCTCTGCTTTCTCGATTACGGCTCTGCTGGGAGGACTGTTGCTGTTTATCCTGGTCGGTTTTTATCCGAAGCTCTGGTCGTACATGAGCGGCATTTTTTTCCCCACCTTCTGGATGTACGGAATCCTCTTTTTCCTGGAAACCTTCACCGTCTATCTCTGGTATTACGGGTGGGAGTGGCTGAGCGGGCCGAAGAAGTGGATCCACGTCAGCCTCGGGGTGCTCTCAAACCTGTTCGGCACCGCGATTCTCTTTGTGGCCAACGCCTGGGTCACTTTCATGGTTTCTCCGAAAGGAATTGACGAGGCGGGGAATTTACAGAGTCTCTGGCAGGCCATCGACAACCCGACCTGGATGCCCATCAACGTTCACAGGCTCCTGGCGAATGTCGTTTTCGGCGGAATCATTGCAGCCGCCTACGCGGCGTATCGTTTCCTTTCCGCCACCACGGAAGAAGAGCGGGCCCGCTACGACTGGATGGGTTATATGGGCAACTTCGTCGCGATCTCGGCTTTTCTCGTGCTCCCCTTCGCCGGCTACTACCTGGGACGCGAGATTTATGCTTTCAACCAGACCATGGGCATCACGATGATGGGGGGCTTTCTCTCCTGGCTGTGGATCATCCAGGCGATCCTGATCGGGATCCTCTTCATCTGTTCCAACTATTATCTCTGGCTGGGAATGGAGCGAATTCCGGGGTCGGAGCGCTACCGGAGGTATATTCCTTACCTTCTCATGGTCCTTGCCTTCGGATTCATGGTGTGGGCCACCCCGAGGAGCATGGTGGTCACACTGGCAGAATCCCGGGCCATGGGAGGAACCTATCATCCGATTCTGGGCTTCCTGGGGGTCATGTCCGCGAAAAACACCGCGGTGAACATCTTGATCCTTACCACGTTTCTGTCGTTCCTGCTGTACCGGCGAGCGAACCGTCTCTCCACAAAATCCTGGGCCGGTACCGGAATGACAGTGCAGTGGGCCACCTTCGGGATTGCGGCGAGCATCGTCATCTTCTTTGGCGTCTACGGATACTTCGTGGATTCCATCGTGCGGATCGGCTTCTCCGTTTACCAGGTGCTAGCTGTGCTGGGGACCATCGTACTTGTCATGGCCATCGACATCCCCATGTTCCGGGGTGCCAAGTCGACGGGTACGATCCGCTGGGGGAAAATTGCTCCGCGCTCTCAATATGTGTTAATCCTGCTGGCCGTGACCTTTACCTGGCTGATGGGGCTTATGGGCTTTGCGCGTGCCGCAATTCGCCAGTACTGGCACATCTTCGGCGTCATGCAGGACACTTCCCCCGAGGCCGGGGCCCCTGCATTGGGGTATGCGGCGAACGTGATCTCCGGGGTGACCATCGTTTTCTGGTTGCTCGTGATGTTTATTTTTTGGCTTGCCAGTTTGGGCGACCGGGGGAAGGCAAGAGCCCATGAACACGCAGCTCCGGTGGTCGCCGGCGGCGTCGGGGATCCGGAGTAAATGCGGCTGCCGGTCGTTGTGAGGATCAGTGTGCTGGGTCTTGCCGCGATGGGTGTGTACACGTACTACGCAAACTCCATTCCCCAGATTCAATTAAAGCCTCCTCAGCAGCTCTCCCTGGAAAGCGGCAAAGTAACCAATGAGCAGCTCGTCAAGGCGGGTGAGGGGATTTTCCACGGGAAAGGCACCTGTGAGGTTTGCCACCGGATCGGCCAGCCGGGATCCCGTGCTCCCGATCTGGCCGGCGTCGGCGCCCGGGCGGCAAAACGGAAAACCGGTCTGAGCGGGAAAGCCTACATCATGGAAGCACTGCTGGACCCCGGGGCTTACGTTGTGGAAGGTTTTCCAAACATCATGCCCAAGGCGGACAAGCCTCCCATCGGTCTGAACCGGTCCGAGGTGTGGGCGATCACGGCCTTTCTCGAGTCTTTGGGGGGGACGGTGGATGTGACGCTGGACGATATCCCGAAAACTGCGGGATCTGGTGGGGCAGGCGGGGGAAGTGCTCAGGTAGTGGAGTTGAAGCTCCCGGGTGATGCCCAGGCCGGGCAGGCGGTTTTCATGGGGAAGGGCGGTTGTTTTGCCTGTCACAAAGTCGGCCCCGCCGGAACCGGAACCGTCGGGCCCGACCTTTCTCAAATCGCAAAAATCCAGACTCCTGAATACATCATGGGAAAAGTTCTTGATCCGGCCGCCATGGGGACCGTGGCTGGGTTTCCGCCCCACGTCATGCCCCAGACTTTCGGACAGACCCTCACTGCCAAAGAGTATGTCGATCTTGTCTCCTTTCTCTTGACCCTGAAGGGCGGCAGCGCTGCCCCGACGACTCAAGGAAAGAAGTAATCCATGCTTCGATCGAAGTTTTTCCAGGCAATTTTCATTTTCGTTGCAGCTTTTGCCTTCTTCCGTTACGGGATCCGCCCGCCCGCTCCCTGGAGCGTGGTGTATCTCTATATGGGCATTGTGCTGGTCGCCTTGCTGGTCTACGTTTCCTCCGACTCGGAGTCATGGCAGGCGTTCCTGCGTCCGATCCGTGTGGTCCTGGTTGATGAAGAAAAAGGACTCATCCGTCTCCTCCTCATGATTGTCTTGCCGCTTCTCCTGGGCTATTACGCTTACTCCCAGGCTGCAGCCAAGGTGGAGGCCCCTCCCGAACTGCGCGCCATCCACCCGGCACCTCCTTCTTCGATTTCGTTCCGGGGAAAGACGATCAGTATTGAGGGGCTGGAGAATCCCCTTCGAAAAGACGGCGCCAACTTTCGCAAGTACGTAAGTGAAGGAGGCGAGATCTACATCAAGAACTGCATGTTCTGCCATGGCGACAACCTGAACGGCGATGGTATGTTTGCCCACGCGTTTAATCCCGCTCCGGCCAATTTTACCGACCCTGGGACGATTGCGATGCTGCAGGAATCCTACCTGTTCTGGCGGATCGCCAAGGGAGGTCCGGGCCTGCCGAAAGAATCCAAGCCATGGAACTCCGTCATGCCGTCCTGGGAAGATCGATTGACGGAGGAGGGTATCTGGAAGGTGATCATGTATCTCTACGATGCCACGGGATTCCAGCCCCGCCGCTGGGACAAGCAG
>DATEAK010000391.1:0-6260 GCA_035288405.1 bacterium
CCCGAAGGAGTCCTTGCCAGATGCCGAACCACTTGAGGTTGCGCACGGCCTTCATGCGATCATCCGTGGTTTCAGCTGTGATAAAGCGCTCGAACACCTTGAACAGGGAAGCGACACCGAACTCCTGAGCCACGGTAGCACAGGCCCTCTTGTCGATCCCCCAGTGCAGCACGGCGCTGGAGGGGCAAGCGTAGAGACAGCGGCTGCAGGTCTCGCCGATGCAGACCTGCTCGGTCATCTTGGCGTCGGGCTCCAGCTCCGCAGTTGTCAGGATGCAGGTGGTGTAGCAACGCGGACCGAATTCGCGGGTCATAAGATTCAGCTCGAGCCCCAGCGTGCCCAGGCCCGCCTCGATGGCCACGTGGCGGGTGGAGAGATATCCGTAGCTGCCGTGCTTCATCTCCCAGGAGGTCTCCTGGGCGGCGGTTTGAAAGGCGTAGGATCCTTCCTGCTCCAAATAGCGGGCGATCCGGTAGGCGATCTTGTCGTGCTCGCGCAGGACGAGCTGGTCCAGGTGGTGCACGCAGGCCATGCTTTTGGCGCGAAAGGCCCCCGCGGGGATGCGCTTCACGATGGCGACTAGACTTTTCATCTCGGGGGAAATATTCGCAGGAATCTGGGGAACCTTGAGATCCGGGGGATTCTTATTTATCGTTTGGGCACTGCAGATTCCCACCAGGTCTGCACCAAGTTCTTTCCCCTTCTGTTTTACTTTCTCAGCGGTAAGCACTAGGAACCTCCCCCCTCAAGGGAATTGCCCATTTCTAACAGGCTTCATTTTAGAAGGTTGCCATGTCGCTGGATTTCTTAGTAGTTTATACCATTACCATCCCAACGCTTTGGTGTCAACGAAGCCGCTATCGTTTGCCCGCTTCACGTCTCACAGAAAGGTATGGGCACAGGCCAGATTGTTTTCTATACAACGGGGAAGACACATGGGACCGGGTAGTGGTGATTCCACATTGACAGGCAGTTAGCCGTGGTGTAGAAGGCAAAAGAATCCACTGGAGGCAGAGATGATGAACAAGGAAGCCTTTTTGCGGCAGGTCAGCCTCTTTAGCGACCTCTCCGATGAGGAGATCCGGGAACTGGAGACCGTCGTCCAGGAACGTTCCTTCCGGAAAAATGAGGTCATCTTCCACGTGCAGGATCTGGGTAGTGCTCTGTTTGTTATCAAGAAAGGGAGCGTCAAGGTGAGCATGGAGGACCGGCACGGAAAAGAGCTCATCTTACGGATTCTGGAAGAGGGGGAGTTTTTCGGGGAGATGTCCTTGCTTGATGGTGATTATCGCTCGGCCACCGTGACGGCACTGGAGCCTTGCCAGGCCATGGTTCTCTTTCGTGACGAGTTCTTGAAATTTATCCCAAGACATCCCAAAGTGGTTATGAAGATCCTCACGACGCTGAGTCTGCGACTCCGCAAGGCCAATGAGAAGATCCGGCGCCTGGTCTTTGCCGATGCCTATGAAAAAGTGGCCTCGATTCTTCTGGATTTGCTTGAAGAGAGAAAAATTCCCTTGAGTGCCGGAGCCGAGATCCCCCTTTCGCTAACGCGTAAAGAACTCGCGGATCTGGTTGGGATTTCCCGTGAGACACTAACCCGAGTTTTGGCCGATTTTCAAAAGGCAGGCTTGGTTCGAATCGAGCGTCGGCGGATTGCGATCATTCACCCCGACAAGCTCAAGCGGGAAGCAGCAGGTTCCTTTTCTGTGTGATCGAAGTCACGAAAATAAAGTGACCCACCTCCTGTGATTCTCCCCTTCCCCCATCTATGGTAACAATTAGTTCCTTTCCATGCGCTGTCACCCTAGCCCCCAGGTGGGTATGTAGGGCTTGGCCAAAAGGGAGAGAGGGAGCGGGACAGGCCTTGCGTTACCCATCTGGGGTCTCCTTTTCTCGATTTGCATGTCTGCATTGAAGAGTTCCTGAACTCAGGCTTGATCAAATTGGCTGAGAACCGGAAGAGAAACCTTTAGCTTCCCCAGGAATGCCTCAGGTAGTGCCGCTTCTTATCCATTTCAATGGTCAAATGGAACCAGCGTTGGGGGCCTCTGTCTGGGCGGACAAAGCGGACATCGTAAAGTATGACGACCGGACCTTCCCCGTCTTTTTCCACGAGAGCCGCAGGAGCTTGAGCCCACTTCAGGTAGGCCTTGCCGGGAGGAGTGGCGAGTGCGGCTTGGACGTCCGGGTTATCCAAGTTCCGATCGAAGGTGCGATTGGGGCGTTGTCGTAGAGTGGCAAGAGAGTCATACGTGTGAAAGAAGACTTGATGGAATTGACCGTCGACTTTCACAATGGCTCCCCAATTGAGAGGGGAAAGTGGTTCAGGATAGACTCCCAGGAGAGTCGCCTGAGGTCCGATCTCAGCAGCTAATTCCCTTCCCATAATCCTGGCCTTCTCCCAATTGACTCCGCAAAATCCGATGTAGAGGGCCAGAGCGGCTAGTGAAACTCGGCTCCATTTCTTCAGATCAGTTTTCCAGAAAATCCGGACAAGAAGCGGCAGGCCCAGAATCCCCCAGAAGAAAAAATCCACGATGAACACCCAGCCCAAAGAGAACCGTTGCTGGCTCAGCGGGTGGAAGACGAGGGTTTCCCAGGAAGTGATGAGATCAAAGATTTGATGTGAGAGGATCCCCAGGAAAGAGATCCAGTAAAAGGTCCAGAAACGCTTTTCGGGCCAGAAAATTCGAATGAACGCCGCTACCAGAAGTGGGATGGTAAAAAGTCCCACCACCGAATGGGTAAAGCTTCTGTGGTAGAGGATATAGTAATCCGGTCCCCAGAACCGGAGGATCGCGTCGATATCGGGTAAATTCGCGGTTACCAAAAGGGTCCAGGTAGCAGATTTCCCGAGCTTTTGGCGGGGCCCGCAGTTGGCAATGGCGGCTCCAACGAGCGTGTGGCTGAGATTATCCATGGAGGAGACTACAATACCTCGCCAGTCAGAAATGGGTTTGTGCGGCGCTCCCAGCCCACGGTCGTTTCGGGGCCGTGACCGGAATAGACGACCGTATCCTCCGGCAGGGTCAGAAGCCGGTTCTTGATGGACGAGATCAGAGTCTGGTAGTCCCCTCCGGGAAAATCGGTACGTCCTATGGAGCCGGCAAAGAGAGCATCTCCCACAAAGACGCAATTGTCGATGAGGAAACTGACGCCGCCGGGTGAATGTCCTGGAGTTGCGAGCACTTTGATGGTCTTATGACCAAGCGGTAGAAGTTCTTCCGCTTGCAGAAACCGGTCCGCTTCCGGCTTCCGAAAGTTGGAGATGCCAAACATGGCGGCAGACTGTGGAGCGTTTTCCAGGATGCGGAGCTCCCCTGCATGAATTGCGAAGGGTATCCCCGTTCGTTCCCTTAGTTCCTGGACTCCCGCAATATGGTCAATATGCCCGTGGGTGTTGATGATGCTTTGCAAGGTAAGTCCGTGGTTCGAGACCAGCTGCAGTAGCCGATCCGTGTCACCACCTGGATCAATGACATAGGCGGTCCGGCTCTGCTCATCTCCCAGGAGATAGGTATTTTCTGCAAAGGGTCCAACGGTCAGGCATTCGATGATCAAATTTGCTCCTTCCTTTGATCGGGAAAGGATCTTCAAAATACTTCATTTTTAGGGAACTGACAAGGGAGGGGCGGACATTTCACATGCTACCAACAGCTCCTGGGGAAGCTCCTTGACAGATAGGGACCATTCCGTTAGCTTAAAGGCCCCTGCTCGAAGGGATCGGCTTTCTGGAAGAAAAGAGTCAAACCATGACACAGTGCGTTTACTGTCAGAAACAAAAAGGCAAACGAAACTGTCCTGCCCTGAAAGGGCTGATTTGTCCCCAGTGCTGCGGCCAATACCGCCTGGCAAAAATTTCTTGTCCCAGCGATTGCCCTTATCTGGAAAGTCATGGAGCCTACCAGCGGGGCAAAGCAGGAGAGCGCTTTACCCATGAGAGGCGTAAGCTTTATTACGAGATTTATCAGCAGGGTGGTGAGCAGGCTGCCCAGTTCTTGAACCTGCTCGATAACCTCTTCTATCTTCATTTTTCTCGTCGGCCGAATGGCCAGGACTGGGAAGTTCACTCGGCCCTGGAGGAGATCCGGCGCCGGATGAGCCCGGTTACGATCCCTGGGGTCAGCGGTCTAGCCGCTGGTGAGGCGATCTGGAAGGAGTTAAAGGAAATCCTGGACAGGCAACCCATCGACCAGGACATGGGAAGGCGGGTTCTTGACAAGGTGCTGGAAAATTTGAAAGCCATTTCTCCTGATTATCATCATTCGAATCGTTTCTTGAGCGGCCTCTTGGGTTATGTAGAGTCCACCTCTCCAGAGATGGTCGAGAAGCTTAAGCAATCTCGACAGCAGGAAGCGACCTCCCTGATTTTTCCGGCCCGCTGACTTCCGAGGAAATGAGGATTTATGAATCCATTTCCCGGCCATCCCCCCGGACTTGGTGATCGGGCTCCGGATATAAGACTGCAATGGAAAGATGGAGAATTCGTTTCCCTCTCTTTTTTTTGGACGCAGAGTCCAATTCTTCTCGTTTTCTTGCGCCATTTTGGTTGCATTTTCTGTCGGCAGCAGCTCGGCGAGTTGCGTTTTTCCTACGGAGAGATCCGGCGGCTGGGAACAGAAGTGGTTACCGTTTCCCTGGCTGGCCCACAAAGAACAGAAGCATTTTGCCAGGATCAAGGCGTGGCTTTCCCTTGCCTGGCTGACCCTGAAGGCAAAGCGTTTCAGGCTTACCGTTTGCCGAGAGGAGAATTTTGGCAAATTTTAGGCCCACCGGTTTTGGGAAGGGGAATTCAGGCCTTTCTACGCGGAGCCCGGTTGGGTCGCCCCGAGGGCTCGGTGAGACAACTTCCAGGCGCCTTTCTCGTGAATCAGCAAGGGTTCATCCAGATAGCGCACCGGGCCAGGCATGCTGGAGATATCCCACCCGTGGATTTCTGGCTTCAGGCGATGCGGGGTTCAAGGTAGCTTCCAAAATCCTCAGACCGGCAAGGCGGTGGAGCGGGTGGCGGCCAGCAGCTTATTGGCCAGGAGAGGGCTAGCTGCCAGCCCCTTCAACAGGAGTTTGCTGAGGAAAGTCGAGCTCGTTCCCAAAGACAATAACGCGGCAATTCGGTACTGGCTCCGGAGTTCCCGGTTCCACATGCGGTCATAGACTGATGCCGGCGTCACTTCCCCTATCCCATTTTCGAAAGCTCTCGCAACAGCCGACGCCGCAAGCTGCCCTCCTCGAAGAGCCATGGAGATTCCTTCTCCTAAAAACGGGGGGATTGTCGCGGCTGCATCTCCGATAAATAGAACTCCGGATCGCGAGGGGCTGCGTGCCCCCCAGGCAAGGTTGCTCATTCCCTGCCAGCGGCTTACCCGGCGGGCGCTGAGAAGCCTTTCCCGAGCGACAGGGTTCTTGAGAACCGTAGAACCGAAAATCATCTCTGCGTTTGCCCCTCTTGGCAGGTCGTGCTTCGCCCGAACCAGGAGGCAGAGATTCCACAGGTCTTCCTCGATATGGACCAAACCTGCATAGCCCCCCGGATAAAAGAAAAGCTCTACACTCCTTTTTCCTGCCTCCACTCCTTGAAAATGGGCCTGGAGTGCCAGATCTCCATTTCTACGGACCTGCCAGTCCGGATCGGCCCATTGGCGAAATCGAGAGTGGTGTCCGTCAGCGGCAAGCAGGTACCTGGTTTCCAGAATTTGTTCTCGACCGGAATGGGAGTCTCGCACGTGAACGCCGCAGATGCGCCCCTGGTCCCAAATGACCCCTGTAGCTCGGGTTCCGGATAGTACCTCGGCCCCGCACGCAGCAGCTTTTTCCAAGAGAAGGCCGTCGAGCCGGCTCCTGCTGAGTCCAAAGCCTTCACTTTTTTCCGGAAATGGAATTCTCACCTGCGTCCCCTGCAGGGAATACAAGGAGCCTTCGCTGATTTTCGAAGCTTCCTGGCGAACCGAATCCAAAACGCCTAACTTATCTAGAATCGTCTTTGCCTCAGGGCTTATGAAATCTCCGCACAGCTTGGTTCGAGGAAATGTCCGGGCTTCAATTACCGTAACCGGTATTCCTTTGGCAGCGAGAAGAGCCGAGGCTGTTGCTCCGGCCGGTCCACCACCGATCACCAAGACTTGCCGCTTCATTTCCCGGATTCCTTTGATTCGATGAGGAGGCAGTAACGGTAGGGGAAGTGGCGAAAGAGATCCCACCGTGTGGCGCCCGTGGCTTGCGCCAGTACCCGAACCTCACTCGCGGAAAAACCCCTGCGC